>NZ_JBIVMY010000003.1:56305-136074 GCF_044753325.1 Pseudomonas sp. NPDC088414
GCCAGGGCCTCGACCTGATCGGCTGCGATCTGGTAGAAGTCTCGCCCGCCTACGACACCACCGGCAACACCTCGCTGCTGGCTGCCAACCTGCTGTACGAAATGCTCTGCGTACTGCCGGGCGTGGTCCACCGCTGAGGGTTCGGCCATGAACGAACGTGATCAGGTGTTGCAAGCGGCTGCCGATCTGGTGTCCGCCTTCGCTCGCAACGATCGCGAAGCTTATTTCGGCGCGTTCAGCGCCGATGCAAGTTTCGTGTTTTACACCCTCGAACAGCCGCTGCTGTCGCGCGATGCCTATCAGGCCTTGTGGGACAGCTGGCGCGCCGAGGATGGCTTTGAAGTGCTGTCGTGCACTTCGAGCAACGCCTTCGTCAGCCTGCAAGGTGACGTGGCGGTGTTTATCCATGACGTGGCCACCGAGCTGCGCATGCAAGGGGAGCAACATTTCAGCCAGGAGCGCGAGACGATTGTTTTCAGGAAACAAGCGTCGAGCCTAGAACAACAAGGCCATTGGCTGGCCTGCCACGAACATTTGTCCGCAATGCCGGAAGGGCTGCCATCCCCTTAGCCAAACAGGTGACGCCTCACACACGATGAGGCGCGCCTTTATGATCGGAGCAGATCATGAATAACAACAACAACGACCAAAGCCTTACGCAAATTGAAACCCACGGGGTCGAGCAGATCCCGGACCACGAACGCACCGCAGGCCCGACGGACTTGTTCCGGATGATCTTCGGTGGTTCCAATACCTTTGCCACCGCCGTGCTCGGCAGTTTCCCGGTGCTGTTCGGCCTGTCGTTTCAGGCCGGTGTCTGGGCGATTGTGCTGGGCGTGCTGCTCGGCTCGCTGATCCTCGCACCGATGGGCCTGTTCGGCCCGATCAACGGCACCAACAATGCCGTGTCCTCGGGTGCCCACTTCGGCGTGCACGGGCGGATCGTCGGCTCGTTCCTGTCGCTGTTGACCGCCATCGCGTTTTTCTCGCTCTCGGTGTGGAGTTCGGGGGATGCGTTGATCGGTGGGGCGAAACGCCTGATCGGTCTGCCGGAAACCGACCTGACCCTGGGCCTGGCCTACGGTCTGTTCGCGATTCTGGTACTCACCGTGTGCATCTACGGCTTCCGCTTTCTGCTGTGGGTGAACAAGATCGCGGTGTGGAGCGCCAGCCTGTTGTTCCTGCTGGGCATCTTCGCCTTCGCCGGTCCTTTCGATGTGAACTACGCCGGCACGGTGAACCTCGGTCAACCGGGCTTCTGGGCGGCGTTCATCGGCGCGGCGCTGGTGGCGATGAGCAACCCGATTTCCTTCGGCGCGTTCCTCGGCGACTGGTCGCGCTACATTCCGCGTGACACGTCCAAGCAGCGGATCATGGCTGCGGTGGTGCTGTCGCAGATCGCCACGTTCATCCCGTTCCTGTTCGGCCTGACCACCGCGACCATCGTCGCGATCAAGGCGCCGGACTACATCGCGGCGAACAACTATGTGGGCGGCCTGCTGGCGGTATCGCCGAGCTGGTTCTTCCTGCCGGTGTGCCTGATTGCGGTGATCGGCGGCATGTCCACCGGCACCACCTCGCTGTATGGCACCGGGCTGGACATGTCCAGCGTGTTCCCACGGGTGCTGTCACGCGTGAAAGCCACGCTGCTGATCGGCGTGCTGTCGATTGCCTTCATCTTCATCGGGCGCTTCGCGGCGAACCTGGTGCAAAGCGTGTCGACCTTCGCCGTGCTGATCATCACCTGCACCACCCCGTGGATGGTGATCATGATCATCGGCCTCTTGATGCGTCGCGGCTTCTACTGCCCGGATGACCTGCAGGTGTTCACTCGCGGCGAGCAAGGCGGACGCTACTGGTTCAACCACGGCTGGAACTGGCGTGGCCTGGGCGCATGGATCCCGAGCGCGGCGGTCGGCCTGTGCTTCGTCAATCTGCCGGGACAGTTCGTCGGCCCGCTGGGTGAGTTGGCCGGTGGTATCGACATCAGCCTGCCGGTGACCCTGGGCCTGGCGTCGGTGGTGTACCTGACACTGCTGAGCCTGTTCCCGGAACCGCGGGAGGTGTTTGGACCGCAGGATGCGCGCAGCCAAGGCGCGAAGTCGCCAGCTAAATCGGCACTGCGCCAGGCGGCCTGATTCACCCAAAAAATTTGAAGGATTGGAGTTCTTGTGGCGAGGGAGCTTGCTCCCGCTCGACTGCGCAGCAGTCGCAATGAAGCTGTTGGGGCCGCTTCGCAGCCCAGCGGGAGCAAGCTCCCTCGCCACAGAGAGGCATTCGATTCAGCGTTCCACATAAAAAAGACAATCGGAGACACGCCATCATGGCTTTGGATTTATTCGTCGTCCTCATCTACGCCGCCGGCATGCTGTTGCTCGGCTACTACGGCATGCGCAAGGCCAAGACCAACGAGGACTTTCTGGTCGCCGGGCGGAACCTGGGCCCGAGCCTGTACATGGGCACCATGGCCGCGACCGTGCTCGGTGGTGCGTCCACCGTCGGCACCGTGCGTCTGGGCTACGTGCATGGCATTTCCGGCTTCTGGCTGTGTGCGGCACTGGGTTGCGGCATCGTCGCGCTGAACCTGTTCCTCGCCAAACCGCTGCTGAAACTGAAGATCTACACCGTTACCCAGGTGCTGGAAAAACGCTATAACCCGATGGCCCGCTCGGCGAGCGCGGCGATCATGCTGGCCTACGCGCTGATGATCGGCGTGACCTCGATCCTCGCCATCGGCACCGTGCTGCAAGTGCTGTTCGGCCTGCCGTTCTGGATCTCGGTATTGCTCGGTGGTGGCGTGGTGGTGATCTACTCGGCGATCGGCGGCATGTGGTCGCTGACCCTGACCGACATCGTGCAGTTCATCATCAAGACCGTGGGCCTGATGTTCATCCTGTTGCCGATCTGCCTGTACCGCGTCGGCGGCTGGGACGAACTGGTGCTGAAGCTGCCGGCAGCGGCGTTCAACTTCACCACCATCGGCTGGGACACGATCATCACCTACTTCATGATCTACTTCTTCGGCATCCTGATCGGTCAGGACATCTGGCAACGGGTGTTCACCGTCAAGACCGCCAAAGTCGCCCAGTACGCCGGCAGCATCGCCGGTATTTACTGCATCCTCTACGGTCTGGCTTGCGCGCTGATCGGCATGGCCGCTCACGTACTGATCCCGGATCTGGACAACGTCAACAACGCCTTCGCCGCCATCGTCAAACTGTCGCTGCCGGACGGCATCCGTGGCCTGGTGATCGCTGCTGCTCTGGCCGCGATGATGTCCACCGCCAGCGCCGGTCTGCTGGCAGCGGCCACCACCCTGACTGAAGACCTGCTGCCGAAATTGCGCGGCGGCAAACAGTCGAGTCTGGCGATCAACCGCCTGTTCACCCTGCTGACCGGTGTGGTGGTACTGGGCATCGCGCTGGTGGTGAATGACGTGATCAGCGCCCTGACCCTGGCGTACAACCTGTTGGTGGGCGGCATGCTGATTCCGCTGATCGGTGCGATTTTCTGGAAACGCGCGACCACCGCCGGCGCCATCGCCAGCATGGGCCTGGGTTTCGCCACCGCGCTGCTGTTCATGTTCAAGGACGGTCTCGACGCCAACACCCCGATCTACTACAGCCTTGCGGTAGGTCTGGTGAGTTTTGTGGTGGTCAGCCTGGTCTCCCCTCGCCCGGCGACGGTGGCGAGCGCGATCTAAGCTCTGATGTAACGACTTGATGCTTTCTTCGACGGGTGTGGCGTCGGTTGCCACACCCGTTTTTTTCGTCTGGAGAAAATGATTGATGAAGATTGTTTCTCGCGATCAATGGTTCGACGTTTTGAGCTTGAGCGATGGCATCCGGTTGATCCACGAGCCGTACATCCGCCCGTTCTACCGCTGCAACCTCTGGCACATCCAGGGCCGCAACAAGGATCTGCTGCTCGACAGCGGCTCGGGGCTGGTCAGCCTGCGCGAACAGCTGCCGTGGCTCACCGAACGGCCGCTGGTGGCCGTCGCCAGCCACTGCCACTTTGATCACATCGCCGGGCATCACGAATTCGCCGAACGCCTGGTACATCGCGCCGAGGCCGACATTCTTGCCGCGCCGGATGGTGATAATGACCTGAGCCGGGCCTTCGTCGGCGACGACATGTTCGAGGCGCACCCGGACTGCCCGCTGTGCTACGCCGAATACCGGGTCAAGGCCGCGCCGGCCACCGGGTTTGTCGAGGATGGCGACGTGCTGGATCTGGGCAATCGCACCTTGCAGGTGCTGCACACGCCGGGGCATTCGCCGGGCGGGATCAGCCTGTATGAAGCGGCGACCGAAACGTTGTTCAGCGGCGACATCATTTACGACGGGCCGTTGATCGAGGACGCCTACCACTCCAATCTGCAGGATTACGCCGCCAGTCTGCGGCGCTTGCAGGCGCTACCGATCCGCACGGTGCATGGCGGACATTTCGGCAGTTTTTCCGGCGAGCATCTGCGCTCGATGATTGACGAATGGCTGCGCGGGCACGCTTGAGGCCTGCTGTAATCAGTCAAAACAACAACGAAACTGTCTGCCATGAGAAGAGCTGCCGTGCGTGCCGCCGTGCATCGGTTCATCAAGCGCCTGCTGGAAAATCGCGACTTCAACGACAACACCAGTCTGGTGCAACTGGGGCTGGAGAAAGCGGATATCGAGGATCTGATCTTCCACCTGGAAGATGAATTCGGACTGACGGCATTCACTGCCGAAGAGGATCACATGCTCAAGACCGCGAAGACTGCGAATGACTTGAGCCAGTTTTTGCTGGAGATTGGACGGCATTGAGAGGGTTTGCCAAATACAACCATTAGGGTGAGCTGAAACCCTGTGGCGAGGGAGCTTGCTCCCGCTGGGCTGCGAAGCAGCCCCAAAACCATTCAGCCCGGTTGTGCCAGACGGACCTTGTTCGGTGACCTTACGACTGCTGCGCAGCCGGGCGGGAGCAAGCTCCCTCGCCACAACAAGCGTCACTCACTTGTGAGTCGTGCTTACCGGCGCCGTTGTTGACGCCGGCGCTGTTCGTCATCGGTGCGGATCGGTACGGGTTGCAGAGGCGGTTCGATCAAGCCGAGGGCAACACCCAAATCGTGCAGCCAGTTCTGAATTTTCTCTTTCATCGTCATGCCCCCTTCAGGGTAGTGCTGAGCGACCGGAATTCTGAGGCCGCTTCGCACTGATAATAGTCCGAAGTCCTACGCAATGCTCGGCCAAATCCGCAATGATCTGTTACTGAATTGAACAGAATTCGGATCGGTTGGTTCACGCCGTTTGCCGGGTTTCGTTCGCAGCCACGGGATAGAGCGCTTGCTGCTGTTCAATCCAGGCATTGAGGTTGGCCCCGACCATGCCCTTGCGCCACATGAGCCATGTTGTCGCACTGGCAAACGGCTCGGCCAACGGGTGCACCGCGACGCTTTCGCGCCCCGGCAGACTGGCGAGCATCGACTCCGACATCAGCGCCACACCGCTGCCGGCAATCACGCAAGCCAGCATGCCCTGATACGACTCGATCTCCATCGCCCGGCCCATCGCCGCCTGATAGTGGACGAACCACGCCTCCAGCCGTGCGCGATAGGCGCAGCCATGACGGAAGGTGAACACCGCCCTGCCCTCGACCTCTTTGGCGCTGCGGATCGGCGGGTGATCGGCTTCGCTGATCAGCACCAGACGCTCGTCACACAGCGGCACGCCGTCGATCCCGGCCAGTTGCGGCGGACCGTCCACCAACGCCGCATCGAGACGCCCGGAGACCAGGCCTTCGAGCAATTCGCCGCTGGGTCCGGACTGCACCTGCAGATTCACCGCCGGGTATTGCTTGTGATAGCGCGCGAGCAACGCCGGCAAGTGGATTGCTGCGGTGCTGTACAACGTGCCGAGGACGAAATCCCCCGCTGGTTGCCCGCCCATCACTGCCGCACTGGCCTGATCACGCAGGGCAAACAGCTTGCCGGTGTAGTCCAGCAGGACTTTTCCCGCAGGCGATAACTGCAAACGCTGACGCTCACGGACGAACAGTTCGACGCCCAATTGCTCTTCCAACTGCTTGAGCCGGGTCGACAGGTTGGACGGCACCCGGTGCAGGCGTTCTGCAGCGCGGGTGATCGAACCTTCCTCGGCGACTGCCTGAAAGATCCGCAATTGGCTGAACTCCACGAGCCTTCTCCATAACAGAACAAGTTGCTCACTATTATTCAATTTTAAAGAAAGTCAATCGCTTCTAGCCTGACGGTCATTGCTCGTTCAAAGGAATCCCGACCATGTCGCCACTGATTCGCTTATCCGCCTGCTTCGTCGCCCTGATGATGGCCATGGGCATCGGGCGTTTCGCCCTCACGCCACAACTGCCGCACCTGCTCAGCGAGGGCCAGGTAGACCTTACCGCCGCGGGTCTGATTGCCGCGGCCAACTACCTCGGCTACCTGCTGGGTGCAGTGGACGCGATGTTCGCCCACCGTCCGCAGCAAGTGCAGCGCCGTTTGCATGGCGGTTTGTGGCTGTGCGTGCTGCTGACCCTGGCGTCGTTCTGGGCTAACGGTTTCTGGGCGCATTTGCTGTTGCGCTTCGGCACCGGGGTGGCGAGTGCCTGGGTGCTGGTGATGATTACCGCGCTGAGTCAGCCACTGGCAGCGGCAGCGGGTCGGCCACGCTTGGGGGCGCTGGTATTCGCCGGTCCGGGGCTGGGGATTTTTCTGACCGGGTTGCTGGCACTGTTCTCACATCTGCTGAACCAGACTTCCGCCACGCTGTGGCTGATCTATGCCGCCGTGGCGCTGGTGATGTTGCTCGCCATCGTGCGAATCCTGCCGCAACCGGGTGTGCACACGCCGGTCGCCACGCTCAATGTCAGCCATTCGAATCGCGGCATCCCGCGACTGGCAGTGGTGTATGCGCTGTATGGCGTGGGTTACATCATCCCCGCCACGTTTCTTTCGCAAATGGCCAACGCGCAGTTTCACGGGCAATGGCAGGCTGATCTGTTCTGGCCGTGCTTCGGCCTCGGCGCGGCGATTGGCGTGCTGCTGGTGAGTCTGCGTCGCCACGATCCGAACACTACGCGTCACTGGCTGACGGCCACACTGTGGCTGCAGGCGCTGGGAGTCTTTGCGTGCTTGTTGGGCAGCGGTTATGGCCTGGCGCTGGGGGTGATGTTGTGCGGCATGCCGTTCCTCGCTTGCATGCAACTGGTGATGCAACGTTCGCGAGAACTGGCGCCCCACACCACCCAGCGCAACGCCGGGCTGCTGACCGCATGCTTTGCGGTCGGCCAGCTCAGCGGCCCATTACTCGCGGCGCTGAGCAGCCATTTCAGCGGCGGCTTGCAACCGGCGCTGATCATCGCCGGCAGCGGTCTGCTGATTGCCGGCGGGCTGGCGCTGCAATCGGTCAGCGCTGGCCGAGGGCTCTGCGCAAACGCCGACGCACCCACTGCTCAGCGCTGACAAAGGTGATGCCGAGCAACACCAACACCGCGCCGATGACGAAGTTCACGCTCAATTCTTCACCGAGCAGGACCACGCCGAACGTGACGCCGAACAACGGGGTCATGAACGAAAACACCGCCAGATTGGCCGCCAGATAGCGGCGCAGCAGCCAGAACCACGTCAGGTAACTGAAGAACGACACCACCAGGCCCTGGAACAACACGCTGGCCACCGCCACGGTGGTCAGGCTGACGTGGCTGATCTGGCCGCTGAACAACGCGATCAACAACAGCCCGACGAAGCCGACGATCAACTGATAGAACAGGGTCAAGGTTACCGGCGCTTCCGATAGCCGCGAAGCACGCACCACCACGGTGGTCGCGCCCCAGCAGGCGCCGGCAATGACCCCGAACGCATCGCCCAACAGCATGCGCCGGTCGAGGTTGTCCCACGACAGACCGCCAGCGAAGGCTATCGCGATGCCGACGAACGCGAGCAGAATCCCCAGCCACTGCAGCGGGCGCAGGCGCTCACTGGCCAGCAGGAAATGCACGCCCAGCGCGGTGAAAATCGGTGCGGTGTAAAGGAACACCGACATGTGCGCGGCGGTGGTCAGTTGCAGGCCTTCGGCGATGAAGAAGAACTCCAGGCCAAACAGCGCACCGGCCAGCAGGCCGCCGCGCCAGGTGTTGCCGACCTGATCCCAGCCACCCTTCCAGCACAGCAGCAGGCCCACCAGTAACGCGGAAATCCCCGAGCGCCCGGCGGCCTGCATCACCGGCGCGATGTCCGGCGCGGCCCACTTGATCATCACTTGCTGCACGCCCCAGATCAGGCACAGGCCGATCATCACCTGCAAGGCAAACCCATCGGCATTGCGCCGCTCGACACTCACCGCAACACCTCGAACACACACAACATGGCAGCCATCCACTGGTCGAAAATCTGTGTCGGGGATTATCAATCACTCGGGCAAAAAAAGCCGTCTGAAAAAGACGTTGTCTGCGTCAGGAACGTCAGCAGTGAATGGCCGTCGGCTGCGCCGCCATTCGCTGGCAAGCCAGCTCCCACAATGACCGGTTTGCTCATTGACTCTTTGTTCGACACAAAACTCTGTGGGAGTCTGGCTTGCCAGCGATGGCGTCAGTTTGAACAACGCAGATCAGGGTGGTGAACTCAGTAGTCGTTTCGTCACCAAAAATCCGACCGAGCAGGCAACAGCCGTCGCAAAGCCCCCCCACGCCCAATCCATCAAACTCACCTGCACCGACCACCCGCGCAATGTCGCCCAATTGGTCAGGTCATACGTGCCATACGCCACCAGCCCCAACAATGCGCCCATCTTTGCCGCCCGTTGCCAGCTCAGCGCCGGCAACACCACAAACTGCACGCAACCAAAAACGTACAGGCAATAAAAAACCGCTGCCGGAACCAGCAGCGGTTTTTCGAGCATCAGTGAACCGAGCAGCTCGCGGTAGGTCGGCGCCATCAATATGCCGAGCCAGAGACCGTCGAGCAACAGAAACGCCAGCAAGGTGGCGCCATAGGCAATCAACGCATTTTTCATCTGCGAACCCTCATGTAGGAGCTGCCGCAGGCTGCGATCTGTTGATCTTCAAAAGGCAAAAGATCGCAGCCTGCGGCAGCGCCTACATGGGGCCGGCGGTGGCTCAGGTTAGTTCAATGCGATCGGCGTGAATGACGATCTTGCCTTCCTTGTACAGCGAGCCGATGGCCTTCTTGAAGTTGCCCTTGCTGACCCCGAACAGGCTGCTGATCAGCGCCGGATCACTCTTGTCGCTGACCGCCAGCGTGCCGTTGTTATCGCGCAACTTGCCGAGGATCTTCGAACTCAGGCTGCTCGCCGCCTCCTGACCCACCGGTTGCAGGCTGAGGCTGATCTTGCCATCGGCACGCACTTCCTTGATGAAACCCTTCTCGCGCATGCCGGAACGCATGAACTTGAAGATTTCATTCTTGTGAATCAAGCCCCAGTGCTTGTTGTTGATGATCGCCTTGAAACCCATGTCGGTGGCTTCGGCAACCAGCAAATCGACTTCCTGACCGGCGCTGTAGTTGGCCGGGGTCTTGTCGAGGTAGCGATCCAGGCGCGCAGTCGCGGTGATGCGACGCGTGTGTTTGTCGAGGTAGACGTGCACCACGCAATATTCACCAGCGGTCATCTGGCGCTTTTCTTCGGAATACGGCAGCAACAGATCCTTCGGCAGACCCCAATCGAGGAACACGCCGATGCTGTTGATTTCAACAACTTTCAGACTGGCAAATTCGCCGACCTGAACTTTTGGTTTTTCAGTGGTAGCGAGAAGTTTGTCTTCGCTGTCCAGATAAATAAATACGTTGAGCCAGTCTTCATCTTCGCTGGGAATATCTTTAGGGATATAACGGTTGGGCAAAAGAATTTCGCCGTCGGCACCGCCGTCCAGATATAAACCGAAGTTAGTGTGTTTAACCACTTGCAAACTGTTGTAACGCCCGACTAAAGCCATTTTCCAGAACCCTCATTGCGTGGGCGGCATTCTACCCGGTTTTGCCCGTCTCGTTCGCTGGCTGAACGGCCGTCTCGGAAAAATCGGCGGAACGCCTTGATTTTCCTGTATCTGACGCGACTGGGGCGCCATTCGTCAGACCATCGCAGGCATTGCCACGCCTTTTCACCGCAGACAATCTCACTCGTGGCGAATAAATGTTCGTATTTAAAACAGCAGCTTAGGATGATATTTCGAATAATTGATCGAGAATACTCCACCCAGGCGCCCAGTTATTCCGGGGGATATTTATCAAGCAATTGTCAAGTTATTCCTGTACGATGCCTGGCCGAGTTACTTTTCTACAGGTTAATGGCCGCCATGCGTGTAAAAGCATCCACCAGCAAAGCAAAGCCAGCTCCAGCCGTTGAAACCAGCGAATCGATTAACGATCAGATCGCAGCGTTCCTCAAGTCCGGCGGTGAAATCCAGCAAATTGCCAAAGGCGTCAGCGGCCAGACGTTCGGCCCGTCCAAGCAGATCAGCCTGGGCAAGAAGTAATACCCGGTAATACACCCGTCCTGAGACGCTTTGAGCTTCGAAGCGTCTGGACTGGCACCCGCGCAACAGCCTCCATTCTGTTTAATCAATCTTTGAAAATCGACGAACGGCCATCATTGCCGAGCATTCGCCGGTATCCTTGCACGCGTCTGGATTAAGCGTTTCAGCAGGTTCAAGCCCTGCCCTCGCTGTTCATGGAGTGACGCATGCTCAAATCTTTCCGTTTAGTGCTTGTCGGCCTGCTGGTCTGCTCGTCCGCGCACGCGCAGATTTTCCAGCGCGAACTCGGCGACTTCGACCTCAAACTCGGTACCACGCCCAGCCGCAGCATGGCTCAGGGGCTGGTCAAACCTGCCGCAGTCGGTTCTTTCCACGGTGGCCTCGATCTGAGTCACGACAGCGGCCTGTATGTCGGCCAGTACGCACCGAGCATGGGCCTTACCCCGGGCAAGAATCTGGAAATCGACTCCTACGTCGGCTTCAAACAACCTTTCGATCAGTCGCTCGGCTATGAAGTCGGGATGATCCACTACAGCTACCCCAAAGTGGACACCCTCGACAGCCAGGAACTGTTCGGCGGCCTGACCCTGCTCGGCAGTCGTTTCGGCGTGGCCTTCAGCAACGACCCGGACAAACAGAACAACACGCTGTTCGCCGACCTTGGCGGCAATCAGCCGTTCGGCATCGGGATCAGCATGAAATACACCACCCATCAACTGAACACGCCGGTGTCTGTGGACGGTGGTTACGTCAGCAGTTTTACCGATTGGTCGGTGAAATTTTCCCGGCCATTCATGGGCGTCGACCTCGACCTGATCTATAGCAATTCCAACCTCAGTGGCAGCGATTGCTCGGCTTACTCCGGGCAAAACAGCGAGTGCGACGGCCTGGTCACGCTCAAGGCCGAACGCGCGTTCTATTGATCGGCTGAACTGCCGGGAGCCTCCTGCGTTCACATAGGAATCAGACGTCAGGCTCTCGCAAGGACTCGCTCATGTCTCGCTGGTTCAAGTACATCGCCACCCTGCTGATCCTCACCCTCGCCCTCGGCGCCTGCAGCCGTGTCGGCCTGGCCTACCGCAATCTCGACGTGATCATTCCGTGGACGCTTGGCGACTACCTGGACATGAACGGCGAGCAGAAGGACTGGTTCAACGAACGGCTCAAGGAACACCTGAACTGGCACTGCACCACGCAGTTGCCGGGCTATCTCGACTGGCTGGATCGCTTGCAGGCGATGGTCGAAACCAATCAGGTGACGGACGCGGCGTTGCAAGCGCGAACCGCAGAGGCCAAACAGGCCATCGCTGAAACTGCGCACCAGATCACCCCGTCGGCCGTCGAATTGCTGCAAGGATTGGACGACAAACAAGTTGCCGAGATGAACGACGCGTTCGCCAAGGACCTGCGCAAACGGGAAAAGGAATTCGTCAAACCGCCGCTGGCGCAGCAGATTGCTGAACGCGCTGCACGCATGGACAAGCGCCTGACCGACTGGCTCGGCCCGTTGAGCGTTACTCAGGAACAACGAGTGATGGCCTGGTCAACCGCACTGGGCGATCAGAACACTCAATGGATCGCCAACCGCGCGCATTGGCAGCAGCAGTTCAGTAACGCCGTTGCCCAGCGTAAAAGTCCGGAATTCCCACAGCGAATCGAGACACTTCTGGTCAACCGCGAGCGATTATGGACAGCGGATTACCAGAAGGCCTACGCCAACACCGAAGCGCAGGCGCGTTCGCTGGCGGTGGATCTGATGGCGGAGAGTACGCCGCAGCAGCGTCAGCGGTTGTTGAAGAAGATCGAGGGTGTGCGTAAGGACTTCAATGATTTGAAGTGTCTGAAGGCAGCAAAGCAGGAATAGAAGATCAAAAGATCGCAGCCTTCAGCAGCGCCTACAGGGTTATGTGCAGGCGCTGCCGGAGGCTGCGATCTTTTACTTTCAGGCAATCTGCGCCTTTGAAGCCACTTCATCGAATGTCGCTTCATCCAGCGCATCGTCCTGCTCATCCAGCACCTGCCGTGGATGATCATTGCCGGGAATGCTGCTGTCGATAAGGCTCAACAGGCTCGACCCACGCGGGGTCAGAATGAAATTGTTGCCGGTGCTGCCCATATGATCCGGACGCGGTTCGATAAATCCACGATCAAGCAACAAGCCTTCGTATTCGCAAGCCACCGTTTTCAGGTGATCCAGATTCTCGATCGGCTCACCGGCGCTGGCTTTCGCCGCAGCATAATCCTCGGCATATTTTCGCGGCGCGAAACTTTCGCCTGCACTGTTCTGCACTTCATGCAGCAAACGTTCAATCAAATCCCAGTTATAAGTCGTCATCCTGATTCAACCTCCGGTGCGCGTGATTTGGGGCGCTGTCATAGGTTGTGACCGGTGCCTGTCGCCGCCGTTCAGCCGCATTTCACGCCGCGACCGACCGGCGGTCTGTCGAATTGATCGTGGGTTAAACGACTAGTCTGACAAAGACGGTTTCAACCCCCGCAGGAGAAATCATCATGAACGTCGAGAATCATCCAGTGGTGTCGCGTGAAGAATGGCTCGCCGCGCGCAAACAACATCTGGCCGACGAAAAGGCCTTCACCCGCGAGCGCGATCGCCTTAGCGCCAAACGCCGGGCGTTGCCCTGGGTCAGAGTCGACAAGGACTACCGCTTCCACGGCCCGACCGGCGAACTGAAACTGGCCGACTTGTTCGGCCAACACAGTCAACTGATTGTTTATCACTTCATGTTCGCCAAGGACTGGAAGGAAGGCTGCCAGGGCTGCTCGTTCCTGTCCGACCACATCGACGGCGCGAACCAGCATCTGGCGCATCACGATATTGCGGTGGTGGCGGTCTCCCACGCACCGTTCGAACAGTTTCAGGCCTTCAGGCAGCGCATGGGCTGGAAATTCGACTGGGTGTCGTCAGACGGTTCCGATTTCAACTACGACTTTGGTGTTTGCGCCAGAGCCGAGGACGCCGAAGCCGGAAAGGCTACCTACAACTACGAAAAGACTGACGGCGCCGAGGAAGAAATGCCGGGGCTGAGTGTTTTCTATCGAAATGCGAAGGGCGACATATTCCATACCTACTCAACCTACGCCCGAGGTCTGGACATGCTGGTCGGCGCCTACAATTACCTCGACCTCACCCCCAAGGGCAGGAATGAGGACGACATCATGGAGTGGGTGCGGCACCATGATCGGTATGATGGAGGAACGAAGTCCATCTGCTGCCATAGTGATTGATATAAGTTTCTCGCCGATGTGGGCAGCTGAATTTTCGCCAGCTACATCAACCCTTTACCGCAGTCGGACCAGCAGCAAATCGAATCATTCGAGCGTTTCAGATACCGACAAGTGGACACAACAGTTTTTCTGAATGTGCGATGCTAGCGACTCCGAAGGCTTCGGCCCGCTATAATAACTGCAGACTGTCAGTAAGGTGCCAATATGGAAAAGCTCAGTTTGCAAGCCAAAAAAGTATGGTTTGCCAAGTACCGAAAAGGCAATTTCGCAGCGAGTTTGCGCTTGGAAGGTTTTGTACCATCGCCTTGTGAGGGTGATATCAAGCTGCCCACCAGAGACGCAGCCTTGAGGGCTGTGCGGCACGTGAAAGCTTGAGCACTGACAAGTACGGTACTGACCAGGCTCCGGATTGTTACCCCGGAACTGACGTTTTGATCAATTTGCTCAACCTGCAAAACGCGCAAGACCTTGATGAAGCCGAACGCTATATCAACGAGGTAGCCGCTGAAACCCTCGATTTCATCCTGCCTCCTTACAGTCTTGCAACGTTGAAACAAATCCATCGCACCCTGTTTGAACGAGTTTATTCTTGGGCAGGTGAAATTCGATCACTGGCAATTAGCAAAGGAACCACTCGATTCTGCAGCCCGGAGTTCATTGAGCGAGAGGTAGCGAAGGAATTTGAAAGGATCGAGGCTGCGAACTGGTTCGAAGGATACCGCCGCGATCAACTGGTGGTATCCGTTGCCGAGTCCTATGGGACACTCAACGTAGCCCATCCATTCAGGGAAGGTAATGGTCGAACTCAGCGCATTTTGTTCGAATACATTATCGTCAATGCGGGCTATTCAATTGACTGGAGTTCGATTGGCCGACAGGAATGGATAGACGCGTGCATTCATTCTTTCTACTCAAGTGACCAACCTCTTGCCGACATTTTTGATCGTTGCGTAGGTACTTCGCTGGTTGAATTGGACTACTGAGCGAGTATTTGGTGAGCAAGCCGGCGTGCAAAGGCAATCTTCACTGAACTTTTCCAGAATGTCCCCCTCCACCGGTTAACCCGCCTTAACCGGAACGGAGGCCCGCCCCCATGAAAACCCTGCTCAAGCTCACCCTCGCTGCCACCCTCGCCTGCGCCCTGCCTGTCTGGGCCTGCACACCAGAAGAGGCCACCGCCAAACGTGAACAACTGGCCAAGGAAGTGGCCAAGCTCACCGAACAGAATCCGGCCAAGGCCAAGGAGATCAATGCCGAGTTGCAGAAAATGGACCTGGGGTCGGCCAGCGCCGATCTGCCGGACAAGTGCCAGTTGATTGATCAGCGCTTGAAGGAATTGGGGACGGCTGAGAAAAAAGCCGAGGGTTAAAAGCAAGATCAAAAGATCGCAGCCTTCGGCAGCTCCTACACCGAACTCTGTAGGAGCTGCCGAAGGCTGCGATCTTTTGCCCCTGAAAATGCATCAATGCATTTATTTTCTTGCATAAACGCATATTCAGACTAAGGTTACCTCGAGCAAGGAGATCGGCACCGTTCATCGCAGATGAAAACCGTTAACCACCGATCGCTCGGCATTACCGCAATACAACCACAAGCTGGACGCTTGTTTTCATTCATGGAGGACTGAAAAAATGTTAACCACTCAAGCAACATCATTCACCGGCGAGAGCCTGCCAAGGTGCCTCATCGGCCACCTGCTGGACCCGCAACTGGTCGAGGTTGAAGCCACTGCGCAAACCGCGGCACCGGCCGCTGCCAACCTCAACTTCAGCATGCAGAAACAGACTCAGACCAACTGGTGCTGGGCCGCCGTTTCCGCATCGGTCGGCAACTACTATGGCACCGGAGCCTGGACTCAGTGCGGCGTCGCCAGCACCCAACTGGACCGCAATTGCTGCAGCCAGCCTGGCCCGTGCAACGTCTATGGCTACCTGGATTCGGCCCTGCAAACCACCCGCAGCTATAACGGGATGAATCAGGGTTCGCTGCAGATGTCGGCCATTCAGAACCAGATCAACATGGGCCGCCCGGTCGGCCTGCGTTGTGCCTGGTATGGTGGCGGTGCGCACTTCCTGGCGATCTACGGCACCAACGGCAACTACTTGCTGATCGCCGACTCGATCTACGGTTACTCGACCCGCGCGCTGAACTCATTCCCCGGTTCGTACAACGGCGGCGGCAACTGGACTCACACTTACTTCACCGCGAAAAACTAGGAGGGCGACAATGCAACTGACTTATCCAAAGGCGCCTTCCAACGGCGTACAGACTTTGCGTCCGGTGCTGCAAGCCGCGCTGCAAAACCAGGGCTTCGGCATCAACCGCCAGTTCGCCAACGCGACACCGGCCAAAGTCAGCCTCAGCGAAGCCTATCGCGGCTACTCGCTGACACTCGACGACCTGAGCCAAGGCAAGGGTCTGAAAGACGCACGTATCGGCGACTGGCATTACCTGGTGTTTGCCGACGGCGTAAGCATTGCCGATGCGCAACTGGCCGAGGTGCGTGGCCATGTCGAGTTCGCTTCGTTGAACCACGGCACCCGGGCCGCCGACACAGTGGGCGCGTTGAAACTGGCGGAACAGGCGCCGCAATTGCACGGCAAAAGCGTTGAATTGCGCGTGCTGTTTGTCTCGGCACTGCACGTCGTGGCGATCTGGCTGCACGCTGACGGTGAAGATGTACTGATCCCGATCGAGCCGACGCCGAAAGAGCTCGGGAACTTGCGGCTGTACAGCGAAGCTGCGTTGCTCGCGCAGCTCAAACCGGCGGCAGATCGCGCCAAACAGCGCTTTGACGCAGACACCAGCGGACAGTTGGGGAACTGACAAACCCTGGGCATAAAAAAACCCGGACACTGTCCGGGTTTTTTATTGGCCGCTTGAAACGACTTATTCAGCCGCAGGCTCTGCCGGCTTGCGGCGCTTGAGCGGGGCCATGCCGTCGCTGCTCACCAGAGAATCCGGCTTCGGCCGGTTGGCGCTCTTGCGCTTGGTCGGGGTCTTGGCGGCGGTTTTCTTCTTGTCGCCCTTGGCGTCGGTCTTTTTCTTCTTCACGCCAACGGCTTTGCCCGAGGCCTTGACCTTCTTCGGCCCGCCGTAGGTGCCTTTGACTTCCTTGATGGTGCGGCGCTCGAAGCTCTGCTTCAGGTAGCGCTCGATGCTCGACATCAGGTTCCAGTCGCCGTGGCAGATCAGCGAGATCGCCAGACCGTCGTTACCGGCACGGCCGGTGCGACCGATGCGGTGCACGTATTCGTCGCCGCTGCGTGGCATGTCGAAGTTGATCACCAGATCCAGGCCATCAACGTCCAGACCACGGGCCGCGACGTCGGTCGCTACCAGAATCTTCACGCCGCCCTGCTTCAGACGATCAATCGCCAGTTTGCGATCCTTCTGGTCTTTCTCGCCGTGCAGCACGAACGCCTTGTATTCCTGGGCCACGAGGCGGCCGTAGATGCGGTCGGCCATGGCGCGGGTGTTGGTGAAGACGATGGCCTTCTGGTAGGTCTCGTTGGCCAGCAGCCAGTTGACGATCTGTTCTTTGTGCTGATTGTGGTCGGCAGTGATGATCTGCTGACGAGTGGTCGAGTTCAGCTGGCTGACCGCGTTGAGCTGCAAGTGCTCAGGGTTGTTCAGCACCTTGCCGATCATCTCGCGCAGGCCGGAACCGCCGGTGGTGGCGGAGAACAGCATGGTCTGCTGACGGTTCGGGCATTCGTCGACCAGACGTTGCACGTCTTCAGCGAAACCCATGTCGAGCATGCGGTCGGCTTCGTCGAGCACCAGCACTTCGACTTCTTTGAGGTCGAGGTTGCCGGCGTTGAGTTGCTCGATCATGCGGCCCGGCGTACCGATGAGGATGTCCGGCACCTTGCGCAGCATCGCGGCCTGCACCTTAAAGTCTTCACCGCCGGTGATCAGGCCGGACTTGATGAAGGTGAACTGCGAAAAGCGTTCAACTTCTTTCAACGTTTGTTGGGCCAGTTCGCGGGTCGGCAGCAGGATCAGGGTCTTGATGCTGACGCGGATCTTCGCCGGGCCGATCAGGCGGTTGAGGATCGGCAGGACAAAAGCGGCGGTCTTGCCGCTACCGGTTTGCGCCGTCACCCGCAGGTCACGCCCCTGGAGCGCCAGCGGAATGGCCGCTGCTTGCACAGGCGTTGGCTCGACAAATTTCAGCTCGGCCACGGCTTTGAGCAGGCGTTCGTGCAGGGCGAATTGGGAAAACACGGGTGCTACCTCGAAGATATGCAAAAAAACAGCTGCATAGGTTACCGGTTTCGAGCGCTCAGGCCGAGTTTCTTTATACAAACGGGCGTAATCAGTGGCTTTTTTGTTGCTCGATTTGTCTCCAACGGTAATACACAGCGTCTTAAATGCTCTAATCGCCCATCGCGTCTTACAGAAGAATCGTTGCTCACATGGATTTCAAACAGCTCTGGCTCAACGCCCAAGACCTATGGGGTGCCCTCGAACAGCACCCATTCCTGCAATCCGGCCTGGCGCTGATGCTGCTATTGGTGATCGCGCTGGTACTCGGACGAGTGGCACGTTATCTGATCCTGCATGCCAGCCGCATGCTCGGGCGTCAGCCGGCGCTGCACTGGATCAACGACTTTCGCCACAACAAGGTGTTTCAGCGTCTGGCGCAGATGACGCCATCGCTGGTGATCCAGTTCGGCCTGCACCTGGTGCCGGAACTGAGCAAAACCGCGATGACCTTTCTCGGCAACGTGGCGCTGTCCTTCACCATCCTGTTCCTGCTGTTGTCGGTCAGCGCCCTGCTCAATGCGCTGCTGGACATCTACGCCCGCACCGAACACGCCCGCACCCGCTCGATCAAAGGCTATGTGCAACTGGCGAAAATGGTTCTGTACGTGTTTGGCGCGATCATCATCGTCGCCACGTTGATCGACCGTTCGCCGCTGTTGCTGCTCTCCGGTCTGGGTGCCATGTCGGCGGTGATTCTATTGGTCTACAAGGACACGTTGCTGTCGTTCGTCGCCAGTGTGCAACTGACCAGCAACGACATGCTGCGGGTCGGCGACTGGATCGAAATGCCGCAAGTCGGCGCCGATGGTGACGTGGTCGACATCACCCTGCACACGGTCAAGGTGCAGAACTTCGACAAGACCATCGTCTCGATCCCGACCTGGCGCTTGATGTCTGAGTCGTTCCGCAACTGGCGCGGCATGCAGCAGTCCGGTGGGCGGCGGATCAAGCGTAGTCTGTTCATCGACGCCAGCGGTGTGCGCTTCATCCGCGATGATGAAGAGGAAAAACTCTCCCAGGTGCACCTGCTGACCGGCTACATGGGCCGCAAGAAAGCCGAACTCAAGGCGTGGAACGAGGCGCAGGGTAACGTCGCGGCGATGTCAGCCAACCGTCGGCGCATGACCAACATCGGCACCTTCCGCGCCTATGCGCTGGCGTATCTGAAAAGTCACCCGGAGGTGCAGCCGAACATGACCTGCATGGTCCGGCAGATGCAGACCACGGCGCAGGGCATTCCACTGGAAATCTACTGTTTCACGACCACCACGGTGTGGGCTGATTACGAGCGGATTCAGGGGGATATTTTCGACTATCTGCTGGCGGTGCTGCCGGAGTTTGGTTTGAGCCTGTATCAGCAGCCGAGTGGTGGGGATTTGCGTACCGGGTTGCTGCCGGCGGTGCTCGGTTCGGCGCACATTCCGGAACCCCAGAAACACCTGATGTAACGCACGCTTACCGTGTAGGAGCTGCCGCAGGCTCGGGCCGCGTTCGGACGATCTTTTGACTTTGATATTTTGAAGAGCAAAAGATCGCAGCCTTCGGCAGCTCCTACACCGGGTTACGCGGTGCGTCTGATACCCAAACGGCTGATCCATACTGCGGCGAGGATGACGCTGCCGCCGAGCAACAATCGCCCCAGCTCTTCGTGCTGATTCCAGATCAGCAGATTCAGCAGCAGCCCCACCGGCACATGCAGGTTGTTCATCACCGCCAGCGTGCCGCCGTTGACCATGCACGCGCCCTTGTTCCACCAGTACATCCCCAGCGCCGTCGAGACCAGTCCGAGGAACAGCAACACGCCCCATTGCAGCGGTGCTTCGGGCAGGAAGTTGGCTTTGCCGAACAGCAGAAATGCCGGCAATACCACCGCCAGTGCGCCGAGGTAGAAGAAGCCGAAACGCCGGTAATGCGGCAGATCGCTCGGGTGTTTTGCCACCAGATGCTTGTACAGCACCTGGCCTGCGGCGTAGGTGAAGTTGGCCAGTTGCAGCAACAAAAAGCCCATGAAGAAGTCAGGGTTGATCCGGTCGAAGCGAATCACTGCTGCGCCACCCACCGCGACCAGTGCTGCGACCAGCGCCCATGGATTGAAGCGTCGGTTCAGCGCATCTTCGATCAACGTCACGTGCAGCGGCGTGAGGATGGTGAACAGCAATACCTCCGGCACCGTCAGCACCCGGAAGCTCAGGTACAGGCAAACGTAGGTGATGCCGAACTGCAACGCGCCGATCAGCAGCATGCCGCGCATGAACGCCGGCTCCACCGAACGCCAGCGGGTCAGCGGAATGAACACCAGCCCCGCCAGCACCACGCGCACCAGCACCGCGAAGTAGCTGTCGACATGACCGGCGAGGTATTCACCGATCAGACTGAAGGAAAACGCCTGGATCAGCGTGACAAAAAGTAGATAGCCCATGGTCGCCTCTGTTTCGAATGGCGGCGACGATAGCGGGTTTTACATTCCGCAACCAACACAAAATCCCACTGTAGGAGTGAGCCTGCTCGCGATTGCTGTGTGTCAGTCAACATCGATGTGATTGAACGACCGCTATCGCGAGCAGGCTCACTCCTACAGGGAATCCGTCGCTCACTGAATCCCAGGCAAAAAAAAGCCCGATCTCGCTAAAGCGTTCAATCGGGCTACAGCACTCAGGAGCAACAAGTGCAAAGGGAGGTTCGATGCGCGTAGAGCCTTGAAGGGTTGCGCCAGGTCACTTAAACAAGCGGCGATTATCTGGCGATTAACATATCAAGCGACCTGGGACAGTTTGGCGTTGGCCTGATTCAGGCCCTTCTCTTGGAAGTCGCCGCCCAGGTTCATGCCTTCAGCGTGAATGAAGGTCACGTCGTGGATGCCGATGAAGCCCATGACCTGACGCAGGTACGGTTCCTGATGGTCGGCCGGGCCGCCGGCGTAGATCCCGCCACGAGCGGTGAGCACGTAGGCACGTTTGCCGCTGAGCAGGCCTTGCGGGCCGGTTTCGGTGTACTTGAAGGTCACGCCGGCACGCAGCACGTGGTCGAGCCAGGCCTTGAGGGTGCTCGGGATCGCGAAGTTGTACATCGGCGCAGCCATCACCAGTACGTCGGCAGCGAGCAACTCGTCGGTCAAATCGTTGGAGCGCTCCAGTGACGATTGTTCGTTGGCGCTGCGCTGCTCGGCAGGCTTCATCCAGCCGCCCAACAGGTTGGCGTCCAGGTGTGGAACGGGATTCACGGCGAGGTCACGCACGGTGATCTGATCGTTGGGATGCGCCGCTTTCCACTGACCGATGAAGGTCTGGGTCAGTTGACGGGAAACCGAATCTTGCTGACGGGCGCTGCTTTCGATGATCAGAACGTGGGACATGGTGTGTAGTCTCCATCCGAGAATGTTGTAGGTCGATGGAGTGAAGGTTAAACAGGGATGGATCGATGAAAAAGCGCAAATAATTGCTGCAAAGCATCGAATAATTCGTTTAGATGCTGACACGCACCTTTGTAGGAGTGAGCCTGCTCGCGATAGCGGCGTGTCCGATACATCAGAGTTGACTGACACACCGCTATCGCGAGCAGGCTCACTCCTACAAGGGATCGGTGTTATTTCGGGCTGCAGCTCAGGTCGATGCGCAGCCTGATGATCTCGCGGGAGAACTTGGCCGTGGCATTCGTATGCTTGCGGGCCGGGATTTCGATGTTGCGCGTACGCGGTGCTTCCGGACCATTGTTGAAAACGACTTTGCAGGTCGCGTCGACATCACCGTAGTTGGCGACCCGGATGGAGCCGATGTCTTTGTCGGTGTCGAAGGTCTCGTAGTCGATCTTCAAGCCATTGAGGTTCTTCTGCACATCGATCGGGTAAGCAAACGCAGTCAGCGGCAGCAACGCGAGCACCACACAACAGAATTTTTTCATTCGCCAGTCTCCATGAGGGACGGCCAGCTTAGGACAAGAGGAGCTATTGATGAAAGCGCCCCGCGTGACCCTTGATCAATGGCGAACATTGCAGGCCGTGGTCGACCACGGTGGTTTCGCCCAGGCCGCCGAGGTTCTGCACCGTTCGCAATCGTCGGTGAGTTACACCGTCGCCCGCATGCAGGACCAGCTCGGCGTGCCATTGCTGCGCATCGACGGGCGCAAAGCGGTGCTCACCGAGGCCGGCGGCGTACTGCTGCGCCGCTCGCGACAACTGGTGAAACAGGCCAGCCAACTGGAAGACCTCGCCCATCACATGGAGCAAGGTTGGGAGGCCGAGGTGCGGCTGGTGGTCGATGCGGCTTACCCCAGCGCACGCATCGTGCGGGCGCTGACCGCGTTCATGCCGCAGAGTCGCGGCTGCCGCGTGCGTCTGCGCGAGGAGGTGTTGTCGGGGGTCGAAGAGGTATTGCTCGAGGGCGTGGCCGATCTGGCGATCACCGGTCTGAGCATTCCCGGTTACCTCGGCGCGGAATTGAGCGACGTCGAATTTGTCGCGGTCGCCCACCCGGATCACGCGCTGCATCGCCTCAATCGCGAACTGAACTTCCAGGACCTGGAAACCCAGATGCAGGTGGTGATTCGCGACTCCGGCCGCCAGCAACCACGCGACGTCGGCTGGCTCGGCGCCGAACAGCGCTGGACCGTCGGCAGCCTCGCCACGGCTGCCACGTTCGTCAGCAGCGGCCTGGGCTTTGCCTGGCTGCCCCGGCACATGATCGAACGGGAATTGAAGGAAGGCACGCTCAAGCTGCTACCGTTGGATCAGGGCGGCAGCCGCAACCCGAGCTTCTATCTGTATTCGAACAAGGACAAACCGCTGGGCCCGGCAACGCAAATCCTCATCGAACTGTTGCGTACCTTCGACACCTTGCCGCTGGACGCACCGTTCGCCGCCCCTGAGCAAGCCTGACACGGAGTTCACCGATGGCCTATTTCGAGCACGAAGGTTGCAACCTGCACTACGAGGAATATGGCCACGGCACCCCGTTGCTGCTGGTTCACGGGCTCGGTTCGAGCACCCTGGACTGGGAAATGCAAATCCCGGCGCTGTCGGCGCATTACCGGGTGATCGTCCCTGACATACGCGGTCACGGTCGCTCGGACAAACCTCGCGAGCGCTACAGCATCGCCGGTTTCAGTGCTGATCTGCTGGCGTTGATCGAACACCTGAAACTCGGCCCGGTGCATTACGTCGGGCTGTCGATGGGCGGGATGATCGGCTTTCAGTTCGGCGTCGATCAGCCGCACATGCTGAAAAGCCTGACCATCGTCAACAGCGCCCCCGAGGTCAAACTGCGCAGCCGCGACGATTACTGGCAGTGGTTCAAGCGCTGGAGCCTGATGCGCGTGCTGAGTCTGGCGACCACCGGCAAGGCGCTGGGCGGCAAACTTTTTCCCAAGCCTGAACAAGCTGATCTGCGGCAGAAAATGGCCGAACGCTGGGCAAAAAACGACAAACGTGCTTATCTCGCCAGCTTCGATGCGATTGTTGGCTGGGGCGTTCAGGAACGACTTTCCCGGGTGACCTGTCCAACCCTCATCGTCAGCGCCGACCGTGACTACACACCGGTGGCACTGAAAGAAACCTATGTAAAACTGCTGCCCGATGCGCGGCTGGTGGTCATCGCCGATTCGCGCCACGCCACCCCGCTCGATCAACCCGAACGCTTCAACCAAACGCTGCTGGAGTTCCTTGCCACAGCCGATACTCAATCTCAGGAACACTGACCCATGTTGAAAAAACTCGCCCTCGCCGCCGGCACCGTGCTGTTTGCTGCCAACCTGATGGCTGCCACGCCTGCAAAAGCACCGCACGTGCTGCTGGACACTACCAACGGCCAGATCGAAATCGAACTGGATCCGGTCAAGGCGCCAATCAGTACCAAAAACTTTCTGGATTACGTCAACAGCGGCTTTTACACCAACACCATTTTCCACCGTGTGATCCCGGGCTTCATGGCCCAGGGCGGCGGTTTTACCCAGCAGATGCAGCAGAAAGAAACCAAGGCGCCGATCAAGAACGAGGCCAGCAATGGCCTGCACAACGTTCGCGGCACCTTGTCGATGGCGCGCACCTCCAACCCGGATTCGGCCACCAGTCAGTTCTTCATCAACGTGGCCGACAACGCCTTTCTCGATCCGGGCCGTGACGCCGGTTACGCGGTATTCGCCAAAGTGGTCAAAGGCATGGACGTGGTCGACATCATCGTCAACTCGCAAACCACTACCAAACAAGGCATGCAAAACGTGCCTGTCGACCCTGTGATCATCAAGTCGGCCAAAGTCATCGACTAAGCTGTACAGGGCGTTTCGAGCGGCGCTGGCCTGACGCCACGCCGCTCACACCGATAAAAGGAGAGCCCGGCCTCCGGGCGGTTATCTGATGCTCTATCGCCGTTTCGAACAACTGATCGACATATTCCGCGACGCTCCGACCGCGTCCCCACCGGATCGTGTCTGGCCCTTCTACACCTATTACCTCAAGCAGGTCTGGCCAAGTTTCGCCGCCCTGCTGGTGGTCGGCCTGTTCGCCGCGTTGATCGAAGTCGCGCTGTTCAGCTACCTGAGCCGCATCATCGACCTGGCCCAGGGCACGCCCAACCCGAATTTCTTCAGCGACCACGCCCTCGAACTGACGTGGATGGTGGTGGTCGCCCTGGTACTGCGGCCGATCTTTTTCGGCCTGCACGACCTGCTGGTGCACCAGACCCTGAGCCCCGGCATGACCAGCATGATCCGCTGGCAGAACCACAGCTACGTGCTCAAGCAGAGCCTGAATTTTTTCCAGAACGACTTCGCCGGGCGCATCGCCCAACGCATCATGCAGACCGGCAACTCGCTGCGTGACTCGGCAGTGCAGGCGGTGGATGCGCTGTGGCACGTGGTGATCTACGCGATCAGTTCGCTGGTGCTGTTCGCCGAAGCCGACTGGCGCCTGATGATTCCGCTGCTGACGTGGATCGCCGCCTACATCGGCGCGCTGTATTACTTCGTGCCACGGGTGAAAGAGCGTTCGGTGGAGGCCTCCGACGCGCGCTCGAAACTCATGGGGCGGATCGTCGACGGCTACACCAACATCGCCACCCTAAAGCTGTTCGCCCACACCAACTTCGAACAACATTACGCCAAGGAAGCCATCGAAGAACAGACGGTCAAGGCACAGATGGCCGGCCGCGTGGTGACCAGCATGGACGTGGCAATCACCACCATGAACGGCCTGCTGATCGTCGGCACCACTGCGCTGGCGCTGTGGCTTTGGACCCAGTCGCTGATCACCGTCGGCGCGATCGCCCTGGCCACCGGTCTGGTGATCCGCATCGTCAACATGTCCGGCTGGATCATGTGGGTGGTCACTGGCATTTTCGAAAACATCGGCATGGTCCAGGACGGTCTGCAGACCATCTCGCAACCGGTCAGCGTCACCGATCGTGAGCAGGCCAAACCGCTGGCCGTGGCCCGTGGCGAAGTGCGTTTCGAGCACGTGGATTTTCACTACGGCAAGAAGAAAGGCATCATCGGCGACCTCAACCTGACCATCAAACCCGGAGAGAAAATCGGCCTGATCGGCCCGTCCGGTGCCGGCAAATCGACCCTGGTCAACCTGCTGCTGCGCCTGTATGACGTCGAGGGCGGACGCATCCTGATCGATGGGCAGAACATCGCCGAAGTCGGCCAGGAAAGCCTGCGCGCACGCATCGGCATGATTACGCAGGACACCTCCCTGCTGCACCGCTCGATCCGCGACAACCTGCTCTACGGCAAGCCTGACGCCACCGACGCCGAACTCTGGGACGCGGTGCATAAGGCCCGCGCCGACGAGTTCATTCCGTTGCTGTCGGACGCAGAGGGCCGCACCGGTTTCGACGCGCACGTCGGCGAGCGCGGGGTGAAGCTGTCCGGCGGCCAGCGTCAGCGCATCGCGATTGCCCGGGTGCTACTCAAGGACGCGCCGATCCTGATCATGGACGAAGCGACCTCGGCACTCGACTCCGAGGTCGAAGCGGCGATTCAGGAAAGCCTGGAAACCCTGATGCAGGGCAAAACCGTGATTGCCATTGCTCACCGTCTCTCGACCATCGCTCGCATGGATCGGCTGGTAGTATTGGAAAACGGCAAGATCGCCGAGAGCGGCACCCACGCCGAACTGCTGGCGCATCGCGGCTTGTATGCGCGGTTGTGGGCGCATCAGACCGGGGGGTTTGTCGGCATCGATTGATCACAAAAAATCTGACTTTGTGAACTTTTGTGGCGAGGGAGCTTGCTCCCGCTCGGCTGCGCAGCAGACGCAAAGCCCGCCAACTGTGCGAGTCTGACACTACCGGTGCAGATAGTGTTGGGACAGCTTCGCTGTCCAGCGGGAGCAAGCTCCCTCGCCACACAATGCCTGCCCGCCAGAAAACCGCCCCAGCCCGCCAAACACAGGCTCTGGCGGTTTTTTTGCGCCTGCTGGAAATCCATCCAAAGCCTGCTGTACTCAGCCAAGGTTCCAGCGCGGAACCTGTCGTAAATCGGCAAGGAAGCACAACGCAACACAGTCTCGATAGCACGCCTATCAAGGACTCTCTCATGTCTCTGTTCAAACGTTCAGTCACTGAGTTGTTGGGTACGTTCTGGCTGGTTCTGGGTGGTTGTGGCAGTGCGGTGCTTGCGGCGTCTTCGCCGTTGGGCATCGGGGTGCTGGGGGTGGCTCTGGCGTTTGGTCTGACGGTGCTGACCATGGCGTTTGCCATTGGCCACATCAGCGGTTGTCACCTCAATCCCGCAGTGTCAGTCGGTTTGGTGGTTGGCGGGCGGTTTCCGGCCAGGGAGTTGCCGGCCTACGTCATCGCCCAGGTGCTCGGCGGGATACTCGCCGCCGCGCTGCTCTATTACATCGCCAGCGGCAAGGAAGGCTTCGACATCGCCGCCGGCCTGGCCTCCAACGGTTACGGTGAGCATTCACCGGGCAAATACTCCATGGCGGCAGGCTTTGTCACCGAACTGGTGATGACCGGGATGTTCGTGATCATCATCCTTGGCGCCACCGACAGACGCGCCCCGGCGGGCCTCGCACCGATCGCCATCGGCCTGGGCCTGACGCTGATTCACCTGATCTCGATCCCGGTCACCAACACCTCGGTCAACCCGGCACGCAGCACCGGGCCGGCGCTGATGGTCGGCGGCTGGGCGATTGCGCAGTTGTGGATGTTCTGGGTCGCGCCGCTGCTGGGCGCGGTAGTGGGCGGGACGATTTATCGCTGGCTGGGTAAAGAGTCCACGTGAAACCACCGCCTCCCTGTAGGAGCTGCCGGAGGCTCGGGCCGCGATCGGACGATCTTTTGATCTTAAAAACAACATCAAAAGATCGCCGCCTGCGGCAGCTCCTACAGGGATCTAGGTTTGGCGATAGGGCAAGGCTGTTCTGGCTTCCTCGGCGTACGCAAGAACGCCGGCGCGTTCCTGTTGCAGGAAGTCTTTGACGGCGGCCTTCAGGCCCGGATGGCGCAGGTAATGCCACGAATGGGTGATCACCGGTTCGAAGCCGCGAATAAGTTTGTGCTCGCCCTGAGCACCGGCATCAAAGCGCTGGTAACCGTGGGCAATCGCATAGTCCATGCCCTGATAGAAACAGGTCTCGAAATGCAGCCGGTCAAACTCGGCCAGACAGCCCCAATAACGTCCGTAGAAGCTGTCGCCCCCGACCAGACTGAAGGCCATTGCCACCGGCCGTGAACCCTGTCTGGCGAAGACCACCCGAATCGCCTCCGGCATCCGCGCGGCCAGCAGGCTGAAAAACTCGCGCGTCAGGTACGGCGCCTGACGCCGCACCGCGTAAGTGTTGGCATAGCAGGCGTAGACAAAATCCCATTGCGACTCGTCCAGTTCGCGCCCCTGCAGCCATTCAAACTCGAAGCCCTGCCCCGCCACCTGTTCGCGCTCCTTGCGCATCTGCTTGCGCTTGCGCGAACTGAGCGCGTCGAGAAAATCCTGGAAGTCCCGATAACCGCGATTCTGCCAGTGATACTGACAGCCGATACGCTGCAGCCAGCCCGGCTGCTCGGCCATCGCGGTGTCGGTGAACGGATCGGTGAAGTTGATGTGCGCGCTGGAAAGTTCTTCAATTTCCAGATAACCCGGCAAGCTCTTGAGCAGTTCGAAACCGTCCTCGACCTTTGCCGCCAACAGCCGTGGGCCGCTGACCGGGCTGAACGGCACCGCCGTCAGCAGCTTGGGATAGTAATCGATGCCGGCCCGGGCGCAGGCATCGGCCCAGCCGTGATCGAACACGTACTCGCCGTAGGAATGCCACTTGCGATAACTGGGCAGCGCCGCGATCAGCCGATCGTCTTCAATGTGCAGCAGATGCTCGGCTTGCCACCCCGTATGCGGGCCGACGCTGCCGCTGTCTTCAAGGGCCGAGAGAAAGGCGTGCCGCAGAAACGGCTGGTTCTCGGGCACCAGCGCGTCCCATGTCGCCGGGGCGATTTCTGACAGGCTTTGCAGGCGTTGCAACGGCATCCACTGACTCTCCACTTCCGGGCTTCAAAGCCCCGCGAGTATCGCTTATCGCTGCCCTTTGCACACGAGCAATCGGACGACAGCGCGCTAGATCAATAGTTCAGGGCAACTTTGTATCGTCATCGACATGACATCACTTAGCCACTGCTCTGTCATAAACCATCGCGATACTCGCTCCTGTTTTTAGAGCGCCGGGTTCTACCCGGACACTGTTTTCCGACGTGCGCGTCGGTGTGCCCCGGATGGTTCTGCCATCCCTCTCATCTTCGGAGATTGCTATGCGTCTTGCTTCCACGAAAACTGCGGCGGCCCTGTGCGGTGGCCTGTTGCTGGCCATGAGCGTTCCGGCCAGTGCTGCAGTCGACGCCAAACTGCTCGACATGCTCAAGGCCAACGGTTCCATTTCCCAGGCGCAGTACATCGAACTGCAAACTGAACTGGCCAAGGATCAGAAGGCTCAGCAAATCGCGCAGCAGGCGCAGCAAGAGACCAACGAGCAGATCGCGGCGACCGCGAAGAAAACCAATGAGCTGAGCTCCTTCGACCAGAAACTCGCCTGGGCCGCCAAGACCCAGTTCAAGGGTGACGTGCGTATTCGTCAGGAGACCGTCAAGATCGACGGCGAATCCAACAACGGTGGCCGTGACAAGGATCGCCAGCGTATCCGCGCACGTCTGGGTGCCTACACCGAGATCAACCCGCAAGTGGACACCGGTATTCGTATCGCTACCGGCGGCGGCGACGATGCCCGTTCGACCAACCAGGACATGGACAACTACTTCGACAAGAAGCAGATCTGGCTCGACCTGGGCTACATCGACTACCACCCGGATGCGATCAAGAACCTGCACGTGATCGGCGGCAAGATGCTGCAACCGTGGGTCAGCATGGGTGACGTGATCTGGGACAGCGACATCAACCCGGAAGGTCTGGCCCTTACCTACAAATACCCACTGGGCAGCAGCGCCGAACTGTTCGGCAGCCTGGGTAACTACACCCTCAAGGACAACGTCGACGGCGAAGGCGTGCAATTTCGCCACGACCTGCGCCTGACCGCTGGCCAGTTGGGCAGCCGTTTTGCGATCACCGACAACCTGAAACTGACCCTGGGCGGCAGCGTCTACGCCTACCAGAACGATGAAGACAGCCGCTGCACCGGGACATCCACACCGTGCGCGCTGTCGGTCAACGGCAACTCGGCCAACAACGAGTTCCGCCTGTACGAAGGTTTCAGCCAGATCGACATCGGCGGTCTGCCGATGCCGCTGTCGTTCTACGGTCAATACGTGAAGAACAACGATGCCGTGACCGACGCCGATACCGCGTGGCTGGTCGGTGCCAAATCGAAAGTCTTCGGTCTGAACCTGGACTACAACTATCGTGACGTACAGCGTGATGCCGTGGTCGGCGCGTTTACCGACTCCGACTTCGCCAACGGTACCACCGGTTCCCGTGGGCACAAGTTCAAGGTCGGTTACGACATCGACAAGAACTTCGCCATCGGCGCCACGTACTTCCTGACCAAGGCCGACTTCTCCAGCCGCACCCAGCGCGACGCAGACACCAACACCCTGCAACTGGATGCGGAAGCCAAGTTCTAAAACGCGTCACCCTCTAGCCTGACGCGGGCGGGACGATCCCCATCATCCGTTCGTGTCGTCCGCGCCGGGCTATTTCTGCAGGAAGCAAAAAAAACCTGTAGGAGCTGCCGCAGGCTGCGATCTTTTGATCTTGTTCTGAGGATCAAAAGATCGCAGCCTTCGGCAGCTCCTACAGGAGATTATCTTTTCGGCGTTGCTCGGCCAGGCGTTCGGCCAACGCGTCAACACCCTCCTGGGGCTTCTCCGGCATCGCCTTCAGCGTGGCCTGCATCAAACGCATCTGACGAATGAAGCGCCGACAGTTGGGGCAGAACATCAGGTGATGGCGCACCAACAGTTTCTCGCGAAAGCTCAACTGGCCATCGAGATAATCGCTGGAGCGCGCTACTTGTTCCTTGCAGGTCAGCATTCGCCGGTCTCCTCAAAATGCTCCACCGTGGCGAAGACTTTCAGCCGCGCCCGATGCAGCAGCACCCGGACATTGGAGAGCGAGATCTCCAGAAGATTACAGATTTCTTCCAGCTCCAGGCCCTGACGCTCGCGCAGCAGCAGAACACTGCTTTGCAGTTCCGACAGGCTGAGCAAGGTGTGCTCCAGGCAATCACGCAATTCGCTTTCGGTGAGCAAGGCTTCCGGGGTGTCCTGATGCCAGGCGAACGGCGCCACCAGCCAATGACCGTCACCGGGCGAAAAGCGATCGTCATCGATGGTGCCGTGGGGTGACGGCAGATCATCCATCAACACTTCGCGACGATTTTGTTTGTAGCGGCTCTTGGCCGAGTTGGCGGTGATGGTCAGCAGCCAGGTCTTGAGACTGGAACGGCCCTCGAAGCTAGCGATATGGCGCACCACAGAGAGCCAGGCGTCCTGCACCACTTCTTCGACATGGCGCTGGCCAACAATCGCGTAAGCCACGGCGCGCATGGCGCTCTGGTAGGTGCTGACCAGTTCCTTGAAAGCCTTTTGCTCACCCGCGAGCAGACGTTCGAGCAGTTGGGTGTCGTCCATTGCGGCCATGCACGCCTCGTTTGCAAATACCGATTAACGTTAACGCACTCGACCCTGTGGCGAGCGAGCTTGCTCGCGCTCGGCTGCGCAGCAGACGCAAAACCGGCGATTGCGGTTCTTCAGCAAGACCGCAATCGCCGGTTTTGGGAGCGCTACGCACTCCAGCGGGAGCAAGCTCCCTCGCCACAAGGGCGATCTTTTCAGGCGCACTCAGCGTTTGCGCAGGATCACGCTGCCGATCGAGTAACCGGCGCCGAACGAGCTCAATACCGCCAGCGAACCACTGGCCAGATCGTCCTGATATTTGTGGAAGGCAATCACCGAGCCCGCCGAGCTGGTGTTGGCGTAGGTGTCGAGGATCACCGGGGCCTCTTCTTCAGTGGCTTCGCGGCCCAGCAGCTTGCGCACGATCAGGTGGTTCATGCTCAGGTTGGCCTGGTGCAGCCAGAAGCGCTTGACGTCGCCGACGTTGAGTTTGTTCTCCTCCAGGTGCTCGCCGATCAGCTCGGCAACCATCGGGCAGACGTCCTTGAACACCTTGCGGCCTTCCTGCACGAACAGCTTGTCGCGGGCACCGATGCCCTCTTCCGCGGCGCGGTTGAGGAAGCCGAAGTTGTTGCGGATGTTGTTGGAGAACTTGGTCAGCAGTTTGGTGCTGACCACGTCGAACTGGTACTTGGACGTCGCCAGGTCAGCGCGTTCGATGATCACCGCCGTCGCCGCGTCACCGAAGATGAAGTGGCTGTCGCGGTCGCGGAAGTTCAGGTGACCGGTGCAGACTTCCGGGTTGACCATCAGGATCGCCCGGGCCTGGCCCAGTTGCACGCTGTTGGCCGCGGCCTGAATGCCGAAGGTCGCCGAGGAGCAGGCGACGTTCATGTCGAAACCGAAACCCTGAATGCCCAGTGCTTCCTGGACTTCGATGGCGATGGCCGGGTAGGCGCGTTGCAGATTGGAGCAGGCAACGATCACGCCGTCGATGTCGGCGGCGGTCTTGCCGGCGCGTTGCAGCGCCTGTTCGGCGGCGCCGATGGCCATCTGGCAGAGTACCGACCATTCGTCGTTGGAACGCTCCGGCAGACGCGGGGCCATGCGTGCAGGATCGAGGATGCCGTCCTTGTCCATGACAAAGCGGCTCTTGATGCCCGAGGCTTTTTCGATGAAGGCGGCACTGGATTCGGTCAGCGCCTGGACTTCACCGCTGGCGATGGCGTCGGCGTTATCGGCGTTGAACTGCGCAACGTAGGTATTGAAAGACTGCACCAGCTCTTCGTTGGAAATGCTGTTGGCCGGGGTGTACAGGCCGGTGCCGCTGATGACGACGTTATGCATGGTCGTTTCTCTAATCTGTTCAGGCAGAAAGCGCTGGCACCGACGTACCAACACACAAAGGGTCTATTCCCGTCCGGGGGACGCTGATCTGGCATCGCTTTATCCGCCACGTGACCCGGCCGAAGGCTCTGGGTCACGAAACCGGCGTTTATGGTCGCGAAGTTTGCCATAAACCCGAGATTTTGGCGCCTTTCTCAAGCACAACCCAAATCCCGATGTGGGGCATATCTCTATCTATGTGGCGAGGGGATTTATCCCCGATCGGCTGCGAAGCAGCCGCCAAACCATCACCCGCATCAAAACTGATGGGCTGAGATGGTCGCTTTTGGGGCGGCTTCGCCACCCATCGGGGATAAATCCCCTCACCACAAATGCCCACAGCTGATCGAGCAGGGTTGGGGATCAGGCCTCGACCTGACTCCACTGCTTGCTCAGCCGTTTGTCCGAGATCGGCACTTTTGTCCCCAATTGCTGGGCGAACAGCGACACCCGGTACTCTTCCAGCCACCAGCGGTACAGCTCAAGCTGCGGATCGCGTTTGCCTTCCTGGGCATGCTTGGCGGCACGGGTCTGGTATTGCACCCAGAGGCCGGCCAGTTCACCGCTCCAGACCCGATCCTTCTGCACCTGCGCGCCGAGTTTCTCGAAACGCTGCTCGACCGCCTTCAGATAGCGCGGCAACTCCTTGAGCCATTGCATCGGCGTTTCCCGGACGAACCCCGGATACACCAGATTGCTGATCTGCTGCTTGATGTCGTTAAGCGCCACAGCCTGCGCCAGATCAATCTTGCCCTTGAAGCGTTTTTGCAGGCCGTGCCACAGCTTGAGAATCTCCAGCGCCAGCCGCGCCACGCGTTCGGCATGCTCGGTCCAGCTGCTGCGTTTGCGTTCGGCCAGTGCGGCAAGCCCGGCGCCGTCGCGGGGCAATGGGTCTTCGCCGTCCAGAATGCAGCTATCGAGGCTGGCCAGCAGAATGTCTTCGACCAGCGCATCCACTCGGCCCAGCTCGCGATACAACAGACCCAACTCGGTGATGCCCGGCAGTTTGCTGCGCAGGAATTTCGCCGGTTCCGCCAATTGCTGCAGCAACAGGCGCTGCAAGGCGCGACGATGCTGGAACTCGGCTTCGGCCGGGGTCGAGAACCGCCCTTCCTTGACCGTGCCACCTTCTTCCACCAGCGCCGGATAGACCGTCATCGACAGCCCGGCAATCTTCTGCTGGGTCTTTTCCGCCACCGGGGCGAAGACCTTGGCCTCCACCGGTTGCTGACTTTTCGCACTCTGCGGCACGGCCAATGCCGCTTGGCTGGCTTCGGCAAAACGCGCGGTCAGCTCGGCCAGATCGCGGCCCTCGCCGAGGAACTTGCCCTGGCCGTCGACAATTTCCAGGTTCATCCGCAGATGGCTTTCAACCTGCTGCGCGGCTTCTGCCCATGCTTCATCGCTGACGCGCGCACCGGTCATGCGCAGCAACTCGCGACCGAGCGCTTGCGGCAGCGAACCTTCGGCGAAGGTCATGCGCTGCAACGCCGCCTTGATGAAGTCCGGCACCGGCACGAAGTTCTTGCGCAGGGCTTTCGGCAGATTGCGCACCAGCGCTATGCACTTGGCCTCGATCAGCCCCGGCACCAGCCATTCCAGGCGTTCCGGCGGCAGCATCGGCAGCAGCGGCGCGGGCACGCGCAGGGTCACGCCGTCGCGCGGGTGATTGGGTTCGAAGTGATAACTGAGCGCCAGTTCCAGATCACCAATGTGCAGCGTGTCCGGGTAATCCCGGGCGGTGACTTCACTGGCCTCGCGAGCCAGTACGTCTTCTTCGCGCATGATCAGCAGTTGCGGGTCTTTCTGACTGTTGACCCGATACCAGCTGTCGAACGTCGCGGTCTGGTGAATCTCCGCCGGCAAGCGCGCATCGTAGAACGCGTACAAGGTTTCTTCGTCAGCGAGAATGTCGCGGCGCCGGGCCTTGGCCTCCAGTTCGTCGAGCTGTTCGAGCAACTGCTTGTTGGCGGTCAGGCATTTGGCCTTCGATTGAATCTCGCCCCGCACCAGCCCTTCACGGATAAACAGCTCCCGCGAAACCACCGGGTCCACCGGGCCGTAATGCACCGGGCGGCGACCGACCACGATCAGCCCGAACAGGGTGATCTGCTCGTAGGCCACAACCTGACCGCGCTTCTTCTCCCAGTGCGGTTCGAAATGGTTTTTCTTGATCAGGTGCCCGGCCAGCGGCTCGATCCAGTCGGCATCGATCTTGGCGACCATGCGCGCGTAGAGCTTGGTGGTTTCCACCAGTTCGGCGGTCATCAGCCACTGCGGACGTTTCTTGCCGATGCCCGACGACGGATGAATCCAGAAGCGCCGCTGACGGGCGCCGAGGTAATCGCCGTCTTCGGTTTTCTGGCCGATCTGGCTGAGCAGGCCGACCAATACCGCTTTGTGCAGTTTCGGATAATCCGCCGGCTCTTTATTGAGGCTCAACTGCATGTCGCGGCAGATCAGGCTCAACTGGCGATGAGAGTCACGCCACTCGCGCAGACGCAGATAATTGAGGAAATTCTTCCGGCACCAGTTACGCAGCGGACTGGCGGTCAGCGCCTGGCGCTGCTCTTCAAAACCACGCCACAGATTGACCAGCCCGGCGAAGTCCGAATCGCTGTCTTTCCATTGTGCGTGGGCCTGATCGGCTGCTTGCTGACGCTCCGGCGGACGCTCGCGCGGGTCCTGAATCGACATGGCGCTGGCGACGATCAGCACTTCCTGCAGGCTGCCGAGTTTTGCCGCTTCCAGCAGCATGCGGCCCATCCGCGGATCCACCGGCAGCCGCGCCAGTTGGCGCCCGAGCGGGGTCAACTGACTATTGCGATCCACCGCCGAGAGTTCTTGCAGCAGGTTGAAACCGTCGCTGATCGCCTTGCCGTCCGGCGGTTCGATGAACGGGAACGCAGTGATTTCGCCGAGGCGCAGGTGCAGCATCTGCAAGATCACGGCGGCAAGGTTGGTGCGCAGAATTTCCGGATCGGTGAATTCCGGGCGACCGAGAAAATCCTCTTCGCTATACAAGCGCACGCAAATCCCCGGCTCGACCCGGCCGCAACGACCTTTACGCTGATTGGCGCTGGCCTGAGAAATCGCTTCGATCGGCAGGCGCTGAACCTTGGCGCGATAGCTGTAGCGACTGATGCGCGCGGTGCCGCTGTCGATCACGTAACGGATGCCCGGCACGGTCAGCGAGGTCTCGGCAACGTTGGTCGCCAGCACCACGCGGCGCCCCGGGTGCGACTGGAAAATCCGCTGCTGTTCGGCCGGCGACAGGCGCGCGTACAGCGGCAGAATCTCGGTGTGTTTGAGCTGGGCCTTGCGCAGCATGTCGGCGGCGTCACGAATCTCGCGCTCGCCGGGCAGGAACACCAGCACATCGCCCGGGCTGCGGCGTTCGCTGCGTTCGTACGCGGCAATTTCATCGAGAGTGGCGAGGATCGCCTGATCCACGGTCAGGTCGTCTTCGACGCGGTTGCCCTCTTCGTCCTGCTCCAGGGTCAGCGGGCGATACCAGGTGTCTACCGGGAAGGTGCGACCGGACACCTCGACAATCGGCGCATCATCGAAATGTTTGGAGAAGCGCTCCAGATCGATGGTCGCCGAGGTGATGATGACTTTCAGATCCGGACGACGCGGCAGCAGGGTTTTCAGGTAACCGAGCAGGAAGTCGATGTTGAGGCTGCGTTCGTGGGCTTCGTCGACGATGATCGTGTCGTAGCGCTCGAGGTAGCGATCGTTCTGGGTTTCCGCCAGCAAAATACCGTCGGTCATCAGCTTGATCAGGGTGTTGGAATCGCTTTGATCCTCGAAGCGCACCTGATAGCCAACCAGCGAACCGAGCGGCGTACCGAGTTCTTCGGCGACCCGGCTGGCGACACTGCGCGCAGCGATTCGGCGCGGCTGAGTGTGGCCGATCAGACCATGCTGGCCGCGACCGATTTCCAGGCAGATTTTCGGCAACTGGGTGGTTTTACCCGAGCCGGTTTCGCCGGCGATGATCAAGACCTGATGCTTCTCCAGCGCGGCCTTGATTTCGTCGCGCTTGGCGGCGATCGGCAGGCTGTCGTCGTAACGAATCACCGGCAGGCTGGCACGGCGCGCCAGCACCTGATCACAGGACGCCTGCATGCGCGCCACCCACTGGGCCAGTTTGGCCTCGTCGGGTTTCTTGCGCAGCTCAAGCAACTGCCGCCGCAGCCGGTGACGGTCGGCGAGCATGGCGTGATCGAGGTTTTTCAGCAGTTTGTCGATGGAGGGCGATTCGTCGGTCATCGGGTACGCAATTCGGTCGTCTGTTTATGCAGGGGGGCGATTGTCGCAGATTTGCCTCCTACTGTGGCGAGGGAGCTTGCTCCCGCTCGGTTGCGCAGCAATCGTAATCCGGTTGTCGGGAGGTCACTGTCAGGACGCGGCGGATGGTTTCGGGGCCGCTTCGCAGCCCAGCGGGAGCAAGCTCCCTCGCCACAAATTCGTCATGCTCCGGGATTATTCGTTATCCAGTTCTTTACGCCGATAAGGAAAAACATCGATGACCTTGCCGGCGCGAATCGCCTCCTGCAAACCCTTCCAGTAATCGGCGTTGTACAGCTCGCCATGCAGTTGATCGAACAGTTTGCGCTGCCCGGCATCGGCGAACAGGAACGGCGGAAACTCTTCGGGGAACACATCCAGCGGCCCGATCGAGTACCACGGCTCGGAGGCCATTTCGTCCTCGGGCGTACGCGGCGCGGGGATGTGGCGGAAGTTGGCTTCGGTCAGGAAGCAGATCTCGTCGTAGTCGTAGAACACCACCCGACCATGACGGGTGACGCCAAAGTTCTTCAGCAGCATGTCACCGGGAAAGATGTTGGCCGCCGCCAGTTGCTTGATCGCCAGACCGTAATCTTCCAGCGCTTCGCGCACCTGAGCTTCGTTGGCGTTGTCCAGATAGAGGTTGAGCGGGGTCATGCGGCGCTCGGTCCAGCAGTGGCGGATCAGCACCGTGTCACCTTCGACCGAAACCGTCGACGGCGCGACTTCCAGCAACTCTTCAAGACACGCCGGATCGAACTTGCTCAGGGGAAAGCGGAAGTCGGCGAACTCCTGGGTATCGGCCATGCGCCCGACGCGGTCGACACTTTTCACCAGACGATATTTTTCGATCACCGTCGCCCGGTCGACGTTTTTCGACGGCGAGAAACGGTCCTTGATGATTTTGAACACGGTGTTGAAGCCCGGCAGGGTAAACACACTCATGACCATGCCGCGCACGCCCGGGGCCATGATGAACTGGTCGTCGGTGTTGGCCAGATGATTGATCAGCGCCCGGTAGAACTCGGATTTGCCGTGCTTGTAGAAACCGATCGAGGTGTACAGCTCGGCGATGTGTTTGCCCGGCAGGATGCGCCGCAGGAAGCCGATGAACTCTGCCGGCACCGGCACATCGACCATGAAATACGAACGGGTGAAAGAGAAAATGATCGACACGTCGGCTTCGTCGGTGATCAGCGCGTCGATCTGAATTCCGCGGCCTTCGCGGTGCAGCAATGGAATCACCAGCGGCCACTGCTCGTCACGGGTGTAGATGCGCCCGACCAGATACGCGCCCTTGTTGCGGTACAGCACCGAGGAAAACAACTCGACGCTCAGCTCCGGGTCTTTGCACACCCAGTCCGGCAGGTTCTCGCGCAGTTGCGACTCGAGGCGCTGCAGGTCGCCCGGCAAATCGGCGTAGTCCTCGCTGAAGCGATAGTCGGCAAAGATGCTCGCGAGCATCGATGACAACTGCCCTTGCGGCTTGTAGGTGCGGGTTTGCGCAGCCCGGGCGCGGCGCAGGCTTGGCCGGGTGGTGTGGATGAACATGCAGCCATCGCTGATCAGGTCATGGCTGAACAGCCCGCAGAAGATCGAGTTGTACCAGGTCTCGGACAGCTCATCGTCGAAGCGCAGGTCGATCACGCTGATGTAGGCGCTTTTCACCAACGGCCAGCTACTGACATTCATCAGCGTCTCATCGTCGAAGTACTCGCGCAGGCGGGCGATGGTTTCGCCGACCTTTTCTTCGTAAAGATTGATCCGCGCCGCCGACGCGGTCTGCGTCTCCTGCCAGCGCGCCTGCTCGAAGCGCTCGCGCGCACCGTCGGTGATCCGCCGGAAGTGCTCGCGGTAATCGTCAAAGCCATCGAGGATCATGCGGGCGATGTCGGTGGCTGGCCATTGCTGCGGCATAGAGGAGACCTCGGCGTGCAAGTGGAAATCTGTGCCTGAGCTTAGCCACGGATGCGTGCGCAGGAGAAGTGCAATTTTTGCCAAAAGCGCGGCAGGGTTGTACAGCGACACAGTTTTTATCAAAGTTTTTTGAGTCGACCGTTCGGTCAATTAACCGCCCTCTCAGTCTCGTCTGCCGCCCCGCGCAAGCCCGCGAATTCCCTGGGATTCGGATCCAATCCCTGCCCCACCGCTCTGGCTCGCGGTTTTACCGCTGCGTTCCCGCCTGTCGATGAAAGAGAAGAACTGCTCACAGATTGGTCTTACCAAAATAGTGGCACTTTGATATACAGCCCGCCAGTACCCGCCTCACAACAAGATCCTCGGCCCACGAGGACGACCTCTTCCTCATAGATCAAGGAGCACATTGATGTCTATCCGCAATCTGCGCATCGGTTTGCGCGCCAGTTTGAGTTTTGCCGTATTGGCCGCCCTGCTGGTGGTGGTCGGCCTGTTCGGCCTGGGCCAGATGAAAAATCTGCGTGAGAGCGCAACGGTGATCGAGGAATCGTGGATGCCCAGCATCGAGAGCATTCACGATGCGGCGGCGAACATCGCCAACATCCGCCTCGAATCCCTGCGCCTGATCACCAGCACCCAGCCGGCGGTACGCGACACAAGCAAAGGCATCATCAAGGTGCAGCGCGAAGAATTGTCGAAGCGCCTGAAGGACCACACCGCTCTGCTGGCCAGCGATGCGGAACGGGCGATGCTCGACGGTTTGAATAGCGACGTCGCCAAGTACATGAGCATCCTGGACCAGATCATCGCTCAGATCGACGCCGGGCAAAGTGAACAGGCCTATGCCCGTCTGAACAATGAACTGGCGCCACAGGGCCGGATCCTCGACAAGGCGCTGGAGCAGATGATCAGCTTCAACCAGCAAGGCGCCGACAGCGCCGCCGAGGCTGCTGCCGGGGTTTATCAGCAGGCGCTGTGGATTGTCGCGACGATCATCGTGGTCGCCCTGATCGCTACCCTGCTGCTGGCCTGGCTGCTGACCCGCAGCATCACCGCACCGATCAATCAGGCCCTGTCCGTCGCGCAAAAAATTGCCGCCGGCGACCTCAGCGGCCAGATTGCCGATCATGGTCGCGATGAGGCGGCGCAGTTGCTCAGCGCCCTCGCCGAGATGCAGAACAACCTGCGCTCGACCATCCGTGGCATCAGCGAATCGGCGCAGCAACTGGCCTCGGCCGCCGAAGAAATGAGCTCGGTGATGGAGCAAAGCACCCGTGGCCTGCAACAGCAGAACGATCAGATCGAACAGGCCGCCACCGCCGTCACCGAGATGAGCACGGCGGTGGATGAAGTTGCGGCCAATGCAGTGTCCAGCGCCGAGGCCTCCGAGGCCTCGAACGAGGACAGCAAACATGGGCATGTGCAGGTCAGCGAGACCATCAGCTCGATTCAGGAACTGGTCAGCGCAGTGCTGGGTGCGTCGGAACAGGCCGAAGGCCTCGCCACTCAGGCTCAGGACATCAGCAAGGTGCTGGAGGTGATTCGCGGCATCGCCGGGCAAACCAACCTGCTGGCGCTCAATGCCGCCATCGAAGCGGCGCGTGCCGGTGAGGCCGGACGCGGCTTTGCAGTGGTCGCCGATGAAGTGCGCTCGCTGGCGCTACGTACGCAGAACTCCACCGAAGAAATCGAGCTAATGATCAGCAGCATCCAGCAAGGCACCGGTGCCACCGTCGGTGCGCTGCAAAGCAGTGCCGAGCAGGCCAGCCACACGGTGCGTCGGGCCAACAGTGCCGGTCAGGCGCTGGAGAAAATCACCGCGTCGATTGCGCAGATCAACCAGCGCAACCTGGTGATCGCCAGTGCTGCCGAACAACAGGCACTGGTGGCGCGTGAGGTTGACCAGAATCTGGTGACCATTCGTGACCTCTCGACCCAGACTGCCGCCGGCGCTACCCAAACGTCCGCTGCCAGTCAGGAACTGTCGCGCCTGGCGATCGACCTCAACGGCCTGGTCACGCGCTTCGTGCTCTGAATGAAAAATTAAATGCCCGATTGACGGTTGCCATCGACGGGGCGCTCGGCAACACTCTCGTCCCGATCAAGGAAGGAGTGCCATCGTGAGCGCTGTCGATATTTTCCGCATGCTGTCGCTGGCAGCCATCTGGGGCGCGAGCTTTCTGTTCATGCGCATTATTGCGCCAGTGATCGGCACCATTCCGACCGCGTTCTTTCGCGTATCGATTGCGGCCGTCGGTCTGCTGGTGATTCTCGGGCTGATGCGCATCAGCTGGGATTTCAAGGGCAAGCTGAAGACCGTGATGTTGCTCGGGGTGATCAACTCGGGGATCCCGGCGACGCTGTATTCGGTGGCGGCGCAAGTGCTGCCGGCCGGTTACTCGGCGATCTTCAACGCCACTACGCCGCTGATGGGCGTGTTGATTGGCGGGCTGTTTTTCAGTGAAAAACTCACTGCCGCGAAACTGACGGGTGTGTTTCTCGGCCTGTTCGGTGTCGGCGTGCTGACGCGCGCAGGTCCGGTCGCGTTCGATCTGCAGTTGCTGATGGGCGCCCTCGCCTGCCTGCTCGCCACCACTTGCTACGGTTTCGCCGGATTCCTCACGCGGCGCTGGCTGGACCATAGCGGCGGGCTCGACAGTCGCCTTTCGGCGGTGGGCAGCATGCTCGGCGCCTCGCTGTTTCTGTTGCCCCTGTTCGGCTACAACGTGATCACCGCGCCACCGGCAAGCTGGGGCGGCTGGAATGTCTGGCTGTCACTGCTGGGCCTGGGCCTGGGCTGCACGGCGTTCGCCTACATCATCTATTTCCGCCTGCTCAGCTCCATCGGCCCGGTCAAATCGATGACCGTGACCTTCATGATTCCGGCGTTCGGCGTGTTGTGGGGCGCGTTGCTGCTGGATGAGCCGTTGTCGATGGCGCACCTGTATGGCGGGGTGTTGATTGCGCTGGCGCTGTGGCTGGTGTTGAAGCCGGCGGTGGTGAAGCCTGCTGCCGCAACAGTCCGCTGATTTTGCGGCGTTAACAAGTCAGCCTTCGCGAGCAAGCCCGCTCCCACACTGGATCTGGGCAACAGCATAAATCCCTGTGGGAGTGAGCCTGCTCGCGATGGCGGCCGAACAGCCGCCATCGGTTTACAGATCAGCTGGATTTACGGAACACAAACGCCAGCCCAACAATGATCAACAGCATCCCCAGCACACTCAACGCCGCCAGACGATTGCCGAAAATCAGGTAATCCATCACCGCCGTCACCGCCGGCACCAGATAGAACAGACTGGTGACATTCACCAGATTGCCCCGGGCGATCAGGCGGTACAGCAATAACGTCGCCAGTACCGACACCACCAGCCCCATCCACAACACCGGCACGATGAAACCTGCGCTGTGTTCAAAGTGGAACGGCTGAAACGGCACGAACATCGCGCACAACAGCAGCCCGGCCAGGTACTGCACCGGCAGCGTGCCGAGGGGATTGTCGGTGATGCGTTTCTGCATGATCGCCCCCAGAGTCATGCTCGCCAGCGCCAGCAGGCCGAACAGCATGCCCGCCCAGGACATCCCGGCCAGACCGATCCCCTGGTAAACCACCATGATCAGCCCGGCCAGCCCCAGCGCCAGGCCGAACATCCGGGTCGCCGAGCGCTGGCGCTCCATCAGCACCACGGTGAGGATCGGCTGTACGCCCATGATGGTCGCCATCACCCCCGGCGTGACTCTGGTGTTGAGGGCCAGCAGATAGAAAATCTGATACGCCCCCAACAACACCACGCCCGTTGCAATCGCAAACAGCATCGGCCTGCCGCCCTTGGGCAACTTCAACTTGAGCAACGGCGCCAACAGCAGCAACCCACACAGCGCAATCACAAAGCGAATCAGCAGAAAGGCAAAGGGCGAAGCGTGGGCCAACCCCCATTTGGAGAAGATCGCCCCGCTGCTCCACAGCAGAACGAACAGGCTCGTGGACGTCGCCGCGAGCGCGGACTTTTTCGAAAGGACAAACATGAATACCACCTGTAGTCAGGCAAATAGCCAACTCAGCCGTAGCTGAAATTCAGTAGTTGTTCTGGCGGGCGCAGGGGTCAGCAGAGAATGCCGATCAGCCCGAAACGCCAACGCCCGGCGGTGATACGACTGCGCACACCGACGTGCTACTGACAGGTGGAGGGTAATGACTGATCTGCCCGGGCTGCTGATTCCCGCACGGGACGACGCCAGCGTTGACCGCTGAATCGACTACCGCGTTGATGAGGAATGCAGGCATTGGGCTGATCTTTTTTGAAGGGTTTGGAACGTGAATCAGCTGATTCACGAGCGCCGACTATAACCAGCGCGGGACATGGATTGCAACGATTTGGACAAAGGGCCAGCAGGGACAGCTCAATGGCAGGCGCATAGGCTGATGAGCAACGGATAGGCCCACTGATGGGGAGACAGGGAATGCTCGGGATCACATGCCAAGGGAACGGACGAATTTGCGGTATCAGTTGTATCGGTCAGAGGCGAGGAAGCAGGCAGCTTTCGTTACTCTTCAACTACAGCTTCAGTTGGAACACCATGGTCCGACTGCCATCGATTTGTCGAAAGTACGTTTCGAACCTATCGACCAACAAGCACTACAGGCATCAACTCTCTGGAGAGACCAGCACTTTTGCTGGAATGAGGTCATTGAGTGGAAAGGTCGAGAGCCCTTATCTCTGGACATCGCTATCTGGTTTGGAGAGGAACTTTGCGGGCTGTGTTTCGCAAATCCAAATGCCAGCAAAAACAGAATACGAATTGTGCGTCTGGAGGGACGCCCCTATGAGTTCCATCCGTTAAAAAGACGTATCGGGGCGCTGGCGATGATTGTGATTGAACAATACGCCCAACTCATTGGCAGCAAGGTTCTCGAGATCCAAGAACCTTTGAAGGGCGCGATTTCCCACTATCAAGAGCTTGGCTTCGACTTCGACGCTGGTGGCCGCCTTGTCAAAACCCTGGAGAACCTAGTATCGTGAAAACTGTTCAATTAACGATCAACACTGGTGGAGAAATGAGCAAATCAACAAAAAAGCCTTCCTCCAGAAAAGACATACTTCCTCTCGGCAAAAAATCCGGCGAGATAACCCTTACTGCGAGTCAGAGGCGTCTGCTGCAGTTACTGATAACGGGCACTGAAAGCGAAGAGCCGAATGTACTCGCCGCTGGCCGACTATAGACTTATCAGCAAACAAAAAACCGCTCACAAGGAGCGGTTTTTTTATTTCAACATCCGGCCTCAACCAAACAGCCAATACCCCAGCAGCGTCAGCACCACCACCGCCAGCACCGGGCGCAGGACGCGGTAAGCCTTGGGATTGCGGCGCTTCCACTGTTTGACCACGCCGCTGAACCGGTCGCTGAAGTTCTTGCTCCAGGCGTAGGCCTGGTTGATGCCGCCGACACGTTCGTCGTCAAGGTTCTGCGGCGCAGTGGCGCGTCCCAGCCAGGCACTGATGGCGCGGTTGATGCGGGTCATCAGACGGTTGCTCAGCGGGCGTTCGACATCGCAGAACAGGATGACGCGGGTTTGTTCGGTTTCGTTCTTGACCCAGTGCACGTAGGTCTCGTCGAACATCACATCCTCACCGTCGCGCCAAGCGTAGACCTGACCGTCGACGAAGATCCGGCAATCGTCGGAATTCGGTGTCGACAGGCCCAGGTGATAACGCAACGAGCCGGCAAAGGGATCACGGTGCGGGTTCAGATGGCTGCCACCTGGCAACAGCGCGAACATTGCGCCTTTGACGTTAGGGATCGCACTGACCAGCGCCACGGTCTTCGGGCACAGGGTTTCGGCCGACGGCAGCGGTTTGTCGTACCACTTGAGGTAGAAACGCTTCCAGCCTTTCTTGAAGAACGAGCCGAAACCAGCGTCATTGTTCTTTTCGGCGGCGCGGATATAACCCTCGTCGAACAGATGCATGGCCTCGTCGCGAATGGTTTCCCAGTTATCACGCAGCACATCCAGTTCCGGAAACTTGCTGCGATCCAGATACGGCTTGGACGGCACACCGGAGAACAGGTACATCAGCGCGTTATACGGAGCGAACAGCGCCGAGTGGTTGACGAACTGACGCAGGACCGGCAAACGCGCCTTGCCGCGCAAATGCACATAGAGGATGCTGCCCACAAATAGCAGCAACACCAACACCTTGGCGGCTAACGAAAAGGTCATCAACGACTCCTTGAATAAAGACAACGCTGCGCAATGCCCGTTACCCGGCATGGCAGCCGGCCATGATAAACACTACCGGCCTCGGGAAAAACCCGCCCAACCCAAGATTCAGTGTTAAGAATTGCGCAACAAAGCATTTATTAGCATAACGATCCTGAACCCCGGCTGATCTGAGTCAATTCGACTACTGCTGATTCTCCTGTTCGGTGAACAGATCGCTGAACAACATGCTCGACAAATAGCGCTCACCGGAGTCCGGCAGAATCACCACGATGGTCTTGCCCTGCATTTCCGGCTTCTCGGCCAGGCGCACCGCTACGGCCATGGCCGCGCCGCACGAGATACCGCACAAAATCCCTTCTTCCTGCATCAGGCGCAGCGCCATGGCCTTGGACTCGTCATCGGTGACCTGTTCCACGCGATCGACCATCGACAAATCGAGGTTCTTCGGCACGAAACCGGCGCCAATCCCCTGAATCTTGTGTGGGCTCGGCTTGATCTCTTCACCCGCCAGCGCCTGGCTGATCACCGGCGAAGACACCGGCTCCACCGCCACCGACAGGATCGGTTTGCCCTGGGTGTTCTTGATATAGCGCGACACGCCGGTGATGGTGCCACCCGTCCCGACGCCGGCCACCAGCACATCCACCGCACCATCGGTGTCGTTCCAGATTTCCGGACCGGTGGTTTTTTCATGAATCGCCGGGTTGGCCGGATTGTCGAACTGCGACGGCATAAAGTATTTGTCGGCGTCGCTGGCAACAATTTCGGCGGCCTTCTCGATCGCGCCTTTCATGCCCTTGGCCGGTTCGGTCAGAACCAGCTCTGCGCCCAGCGCCTTCAGTACCTTGCGCCGTTCGATACTCATCGAAGCCGGCATGGTCAGCATCAATTTATAACCGCGAGCTGCCGCAACAAAAGCCAGGCCAATACCGGTATTGCCGGAGGTAGGCTCGACGATGGTCATGCCCGGTTTGAGTTTGCCGCTGCTTTCGGCGTCCCAGATCATGTTCGCGCCGATCCGGCACTTGACCGAATAACCGGGGTTGCGCCCCTCGATCTTGGCCAGGATGGTCACGCCACGCGGCGCGATGCGGTTGATCTGCACCAGCGGCGTGTTGCCGATGGAATGGGCGTTGTCAGCAAAAATACGGCTCATGGCTGGGTCCTTATGCAGCATTGAATTCAGCGTTCCAAGGTATGCCTGTTGCCGGGCGCAGTCCAGTCGGGTCGAACGTCTGCGCCGCGCCACAGTCAATCGCTTACATCGTCAGGGAATTTTTGCCATGAAGCGTCGCTATAGCTGGCCAATAGGGATCTTTGTCGTCGTCGTTGTGCTGCTGATCGCCCTGCACATTGCCCTGCCCTACGTGGTGCGCGATTACCTGAACGGCAAACTGGCCGACATGGGTGATTACCGCGGCCAGATCACCGATGTCGATCTGGCCTTGTGGCGCGGCGCCTACAAGATCAACGGGCTGAAAATCGTCAAGGTCGACGGCAAGGTGCCGGTGCCGTTCGTCAACGCACCCGTGATCGATCTGGCGGTCAGTTGGCACTCGCTGTGGTACGACCATGCCGTGGTGGCACAGGTGCAGTTCTTCAATCCCGAGATCAACTTCGTCGACGGCGGAGCCAACAAGCAGAATTCCCAGACCGGTAAAGGCACCGACTGGCGGGCGCAACTGGGCAAGTTGCTGCCGATCACCCTCGACGAGGTGCAGATCCATGACGGCAAGATCAGTTTCCGCAATTTCAACTCCAAGCCGCCGGTCAACATGAACGCCACCAACGTCGAGGCCAGCATCTACAACCTGACTAACGTGGTCGACAAACAGGGCAAGCGCGATGCCCGTTTCGAAGGCAAGGCCAAGCTGCTCGGCCACGCACCGTTGGAAACCACGGCCACTTTCGATCCGCTGAGCAATTTCGAGGACTTCCAGTTCCGCCTGCGCGCCCGCGACATCGAACTCAAGAGCATGAACGACTTCGCCTCGGCCTACGGCAAGTTCGACTTCAACGCCGGGCATGGTGACGTCGTGATCGAAGCCCAGGCGAAAAAAGCCCAGGTCAGCGGCTACATCAAACCGCTTTTGCGCGATGTCGAGGTGTTCAACTGGCAGCAGGACGTGGAGAACAAGGACAAGAGCATCTTCCGCTCCGTCTGGGAGGCCATCGTCGGCGGCACGGAAACCGTGCTGAAGAACCAGGCCAAAAACCAGTTCGCCACCAAGGTCGAACTCAGCGGCAACGTGCATCAGCAAAACATCAGCGCATTCGAAGCGTTTTTGCAGATTTTGCGCAATGGCTTCATTCAAGCCTTTAATGCGCGGTATGAAAGACCTAAGCCGGATGCGGGCTAGAGCGCTGCGCCAGCATTTCCAAATAGAGTGTATCAGCGCCGATCTGAATATCCGGTTCCGGCCATTCCACACACCAGCCATGATCACCCAGGATCACAGTGGCGAATATCTCAGGGTCCAGCAACGGCTGGAGCCCTGGAGCGTCTTGAAGATCCTGACTCAAATCGACCACCCATCGCTGATCATCGATAAAGGTCAGTTCCAGACAAAAACCAGACCAGACACGAGCCGCCGACAAGCGGGGGCGTTTCATCCGTAACATCAGTGCAAGTCCTCCATCAGATGATGGTGCTGCTACGCAGCCCGGCGGGAGCAAGCTCCCTCGCCACAGATTTTGTAAACATCCTGGAGGCTATCGTTAAATCAGCAAGGGCTGAATGCTGGCCATCAGCCGAAACCGAGTCAACATGTGACGCCCCATTCAGAGACTGAATAAGCCGTCTGCGTTCACAGTCGACCGGGCTGCGCGTTATAGTCGGGGCATCCGATTTTTCGCCCCGCCCTGCCTGTGCAGGTCGGCGTTACCGTTCGAGGATTAGCAGATGAAGTTCGAAGGCACCCAGGCCTACGTCGCCACCGATGACCTGAAGCTGGCGGTCAATGCCGCCATCACCCTGGAGCGGCCACTGCTGGTCAAGGGCGAACCCGGCACCGGCAAGACCATGCTCGCCGAGCAACTGGCCGAATCGTTCGGCGCCAAGCTGATCACCTGGCACATCAAGTCCACCACCAAGGCCCATCAGGGTCTGTACGAGTACGATGCGGTCAGCCGTCTGCGCGACTCGCAACTGGGCAACGAAAAAGTCCACGATGTGCGCAACTACCTGAAGAAGGGCAAGCTCTGGGAGGCCTTCGAGTCAGAGGAGCGGGTGATTCTGCTGATCGACGAAATCGACAAGGCTGACATCGAGTTCCCCAACGACCTGTTGCAAGAACTCGACAAGATGGAGTTCTACGTTTACGAGATCGACGAGACCATCAAGGCCAAGAAGCGCCCGATCATCATCATTACCTCCAACAACGAGAAAGAGCTGCCGGACGCCTTCCTGCGCCGCTGCTTCTTCCATTACATCGCTTTCCCGGATCGCAACACTCTGCAGAAAATCGTCGACGTGCACTACCCGGACATCAAGAAGGACCTGGTCAGCGAAGCGCTGGACGTGTTCTTTGACGTGCGCAAAGTGCCGGGCCTGAAGAAGAAACCGTCGACCTCCGAGCTGGTCGACTGGCTGAAGCTGCTGATGGCCGACAACATCGGCGAAGCAGTGCTGCGCGAGCGCGATCCGACCAAGGCCATTCCGCCATTGGCCGGTGCGCTGGTGAAGAACGAACAGGACGTGCAGTTGCTTGAGCGCCTGGCGTTCATGAGCCGTCGCGGTTCTCGCTGAGGCTGATGCCATGTTGCTCAACCTGTTCAATGAAATGCGTGCAGCCAAGGTGCCAGTGTCGGTGCGCGAGCTGCTCGACCTGATCAACGCGCTGAAGCAGCGCGTGACCTTTGCTGACATGGACGAGTTCTACTACTTGTCGCGGGCGATTCTGGTCAAGGACGAACGGCATTTCGACAAGTTCGACCGTGCTTTCGGCGCCTACTTCAATGGCCTGGAAAAGCTCGACGATCACTTGCAGGCGCTGATTCCCGAAGACTGGTTGCGCAAGGAATTCGAGCGCTCGCTGACCGACGAGGAACGTGCACAAATCCAGTCCCTCGGCGGGCTGGACAAGCTGATCGAAGAGTTCAAGAAGCGTCTGGAAGAACAGAAAGAGCGCCACGCCGGCGGCAACAAATGGATCGGCACCGGCGGCACCAGCCCGTTCGGTTCCGGCGGCTTCAATCCGGAAGGCATTCGGGTCGGCGATGCCGGCAAGCGTCAGGGCAAAGCGGTCAAGGTCTGGGATCAGCGCGAGTACAAGAACCTCGACGATTCGGTGGAGCTGGGCACGCGCAACATCAAGGTCGCCCTGCGTCGTCTGCGCAAATTCGCCCGTCAGGGTGCGGCTGAAGAGCTGGACATCGACGGCACCATCGACCACACCGCCAAGGACGCCGGCCTGCTGAATATCCAGATGCGTCCGGAACGGCGCAACACGGTGAAGCTGTTGTTGCTGTTCGACATCGGCGGCTCGATGGACGCGCACGTGAAGATCTGCGAGGAGCTGTTCTCGGCGTGCAAGACCGAGTTCAAGCATCTGGAGTACTTCTACTTCCACAACTTCATTTATGAGTCGGTGTGGAAGAACAACCTGCGCCGCACGTCCGAGCGTTTCTCGACCCAGGATTTGCTGCACAAGTATGGCGCCGACTACAAAGTGATCTTCATCGGTGACGCCGCCATGGCGCCCTACGAAATCACCCAGGCCGGCGGCAGCGTCGAGCACTGGAACGAAGAGCCGGGCTACCTGTGGATGCAGCGGTTCATGGAGAAGTACAAGAAGCTCATCTGGATCAATCCGTATCCGAAGGACACCTGGGGCTACACCTCGTCGACCAATATCGTGCGCGATTTGATCGAGGATCAGATGTATCCGTTGACCTTGCGCGGGTTGGAGGAAGGGATGCGCTTCTTGTCCAAATAATCCAATGAGTGCGTGGCGAGGGAGCTTGCTCCCGCTGGACTGCGTAGCAGTCCCATACTTTTTTCAGATTAGAGGGGGCCGCTTCGCGCCCCAGCGGGAGCAAGCTCCCTCGCCACATCTAAAACCGCTGTAGATATTCGATGTGCTCCCGGTGCGCGACGTCCTGCACCACCGGCCGCAACCGCACCTGCGCCCCCGGCAGACACTGCGCCAGCCGCGCCAGCGCCAAAGGTGTCAACGCTCCCAATCGCGGATAGCCACCAATCGTCTGCCGATCATTGAGCAAGACAATCGGCTGCCCATCCGGCGGCACCTGCACCGCGCCCAGCGGAATGCCCTCGGAAATCATCGGCCGGCCCTGATACTGCAACGTGGTGCCCAACAATCGAATGCCCATGCGATCAGCGCGACTGTCGAGCGTCCACGAACTGTTGAACACATCGAACAGACTCTGCCCGCTGAACTGGCCGATCTGTGCACCGAGCACCAGATCCAAAGGCGTATTCAGGCGCAAATCAGGTCGATGCGCCAGCGGCACTTCACGCACCTGCAGAACCGCACCGCGATAACTCAACGTCGCGCCCTTGGCCAACGGCAACCCCATGCCATCAAGACCACCGAGTTCTTCACGCACCACCGTGGCACTGCTGCCCAGCACCTGCGGCGCGTCGAAACCACCGGGCGCCGCCAGATAAGCCCGGGCGCCGAGCAGCGGTTGAGCGAACCTCAATGTCTGGCCCTTGCCCAGTTTGAAACTGCGCCACGGCGCCAGCGCCTGCCCGTCAATCTGCGCGCCGAGATCCGCCCCGGCCAGCGCCAGCAGGCAATCTTCCTGCGCCACCACGGCAAACCCGCCGAGGGTGATTTCGATCACCGGCGCATTTAATCCGTTACCCAATAACCAGTTGGCCCAGCTCATCGAGCACCAGTCCGCCGCGCCGCCCTGGGTCACGCCCAAATGGCGCACGCCAAAGCGCCCGGCGTCCTGCAACAGGCACAGCGGCGTGCTGGCTTCAATCGTCAGTCGGCTCATGCCAGCGCCTCCAGTGGTGTGTCATCGCCGCCCAGATTGATGAACTCGGCGTGGCTCACCGCTTCGAAGCGCACGGTGTCGCCGGGTTGCATCAGGCTGTAGCCGTCGCGATGGCGGTCGAACAGTTTCGCCGGGGTGCGGCCGATCAGGTTCCAGCCGCCGGGGGATACCACCGGATAAGCCGCGGTCTGCCGTTCGGCGATGCCGACGCTGCCAGCCGCGACTTTCTTGCGCGGGGTGTCCAGACGTGGCGCTGCCAGCACCTCTTCTACCAGCCCCATGAAGGCGAACCCCGGCGCGAAGCCGAGGGCGAACACCTGATATTCGCGAGCGCTGTGCCGACGAATCACCTCCTCCACCGCCAACCCGCTGCGCTGCGCCAGCAGGCTCAGTTCGGGGCCGACACTCAGGTCGTACCAGACCGGCAGCACATGACACTGGCCGCCGGTGCGCGCATTCGGCGACAGATCGATCAGCGCTTCAGCGATCAATTCACGCGCCTGACTCGGGCTCAGCGCGCTCAGATCGTAATGCACCATCAACGTGGTGTAAGACGGCACCAGATCGATCAACTGCGCGCCAAATACCGTGCGCAAACGCTCACTGGCGGCGAGCATCCACGGCATGTTGGTTTCGGCAATTTCATCGAACAGGCGCAGCATCAGGCAGTCCAGGGCCACCACTTCAATCCGTGGGTTCATGGCGCGCTCTGCTGATTCAGGGCCTCGCGAATGCGCTGCACGGCGGCCACCGAACTGGCGTTGTCGCCATGCACGCACAAGGTGTTGGCCTGCAGGTGCAGCGCCCTGCCGTCGCTGGCGACGAGGTCACTGCCACGGGCGATGATCAGGGCCTGTTCGATAATTTTTTCTGGCTGGTGATGCACTGCGCCCGGCAGTTGCCGCGAGACCAGTCGACCTGCGCTGTCGTAGGCGCGGTCGGCGAAGGCTTCGAACCACAGGGTCACGCCGTATTCGTCGCCGAGTTGCTGCGCCGCCGCGTTGTCACGGGTGGCCATCAGCATCAGCGGCAACGTGCGATCGTAAGCCGCCACAGCTTGAATCACCGCCCGCAACTGCGCCGGGTTGGCCATCATGTCGTTGTACATCGCGCCGTGCGGTTTGACGTAACTGACTCGCCCGCCCTGCGCCTTGCAGATGCCGTCGAGGGCGCCAATCTGGTAATGCAGGATGTCTTGCAGTTCCTGGGCGGAATAGACCATGGAACGCCGGCCGAAACCCACCAGATCCTGATAGGCCGGGTGTGCACCGATTTGCACGCCGTGGCTCAACGCCAGGCTGACGGTCTTGCGCATGATGCTCGGGTCACCGGCATGGAAGCCGCAGGCCACGTTGGCGCAGTCGATGAAGGGCATGACCTCGGCGTCCAGACCCATGGTCCAGCTGCCGAAACTCTCGCCGATGTCGCAATTCAATAGCAGGCGGCTCACGGTGAACACTCCTGTAGCTTCTTGTCTTTTTATCTGTAGGACGCTTGCCCGGCAGGTTATCAGTTACTGCGCATCCAGTTGCTTGCCACGGGTCTCCGGCAGGCTCAATGCGGCGAGGATCACCACGCCGTAGGACACCGCAGCAAACGCGCCGATACCCACACTCAACGGGACTTTCTGGCTGAGCAAACCAATCAACAGCGGAAACAATGCCGCCAGCGCCCGACCGATGTTGTAGCAGAAGCCCTGCCCTGAGCCACGAATCCGCGTCGGAAACAGCTCGGTGAGAAACGCGCCCATGCCGCTGAAAATCCCCGAGGCGAAGAAGCCCAGCGGAAAGCCCAACCACAGCATCACCCCGTTGCTGACCGGCATCTGCGTGTACAGCAGAACGATGGTGAACGAGCCGACCGCAAACAGGATGAAGTTCTTTTTCCGTCCCAGCAGATCGGTCAGATAGGCGCTGATCACATAGCCGACGTAGGAACCGACAATCACCATCGCCAGATACCCGCCAGTGCCCAGCACACTCAAGCCGCGTTCATTCTTCAGGAAGGTCGGCAGCCACGAGGTGATCGCGTAGTAACCGCCGAGCGCCCCGGTGGTCAGCAAGGAAGCGCGGAACGTGGTGAACAGCATCCCCGGGGCGAAGATCTCGTAGAACTTCGCCGGATTCTGCGGAGTTTGTGCAGCCTTGGCTTCGCGATAGATCTCCGGGTCTTTCACCAGACGCCGGACGAAGATCACGAAAATCGCCGGGACGATGCCGAGAATGAACAGCGCTCGCCAGGCATCTTCCGGTGGCAACACCGAGAACAGCAACGCATACAGAATCGCCGTCAGCCCCCACCCCAGCGCCCAGCCGGATTGCACCATGCCCACCGCTTTGCCGCGATCCTTGGCGCGGATCACTTCACCGATCAGCACCGCGCCGGCGGTCCATTCGCCGCCGAAACCGAAGCCCATCAGGGTGCGAGCAATCAGGAGCTGTTCGTAGTTCTGCGCGAAACCGCAGAGGAAGGTGAAGAAAGCGAACCACAGCACCGTCAGTTGCAGGGTGCGCACGCGGCCAATGCGGTCGGAGAGAATCCCCGCCACCCAGCCGCCGATGGCCGAGGCGATCAGGGTGCTGGTGTGAATCAGCCCGGCCTGCCCGGTGGTGATGCCCCACATGGCGATCAGGGTCGGCACCACGAAGCTGAGCATTTGCGTGTCCATGCCGTCCAGGCCATAGCCGATCTTGCAGCTCCAGAAGGTACGACGCTCTTGCTGATTGATGTTGCGATACCAGTCGAACGGGCCGGGGCGGGCCGTGCTCTTGGGGAGGTCGAGGGTGTCGGGCGCACGCATGGCAAGTCTCCGCAGGCTTTTATTGGTCTTGTTCGAAGTTCCGACGACGCCTATCGTGGGAACCGGATGCGCCGATTTTTCGTCGCTCGGCCCTGCTGCGTCCAACGAATAAAAACCCGCCTTAGGCATAAGAAAAATTTGTCACCCGAGCCGTTGCCATGAACCTGAAGTTTCTCGAGACCTTTGTCTGGGTCGCCCGGCTGAAGAGTTTTCGCCTGACCGCCGACAAGCTGTTCACCACCCAGGCGTCGATTTCCAGCCGTATCGCAGTGCTCGAAGGCGAGCTGGGGGTGAAGCTGTTTCTGCGCGATTCACGCGGCGTCAGCCTGACGCCCGAAGGCCTGAAAGTGCTGGACTATGCCGAGCAGATGCTCGATACGATGTCAGCCCTCAAGCAATCGATCGAGACCCGTTCGAGCAAGGTCGGCCGGGTGCGCATCGGTGTGATGGACACGGTGATCCACACCTGGCTCAGCCCGTTGGTGGCGCAGATGACCGATCTGTATCCACGGGTGGAAATCGAGCTGGTGGCGGATACCTCGCTGAACCTCTGCGATCAGCTGCAAAAAGGCTTTCTCGACATCGTTCTGCAAACCGATCTGGTGCGCCACGAAAGCGTGCGCAGCCTCGAGCTGGCCAGCCATCCGCTGGGCTGGATCGTCGCCAGCAACTCGATCTATAACCGCGACTACGCCGACCTCGCTGAACTGGCGCAGGAACGGATCATCACCTACTCGAAAAACTCCCGACCGCATCAGGATCTGCTGGCATTGATGCAGGCCAACGGTGTGCTGGCGCCGCGCCTGAACTGCGTGAATTCGGTGTCGGCGATTACCCGGCTGCTGCGCGATGGCTTTGGTATTGGCGTGCTGCCGCCGGTGCTGGTGGCCGAGGAACTGGCCCGGGGTGAGCTGACCTTGCTCGACATCGACCAGCGACCGCCGAATTTGCAGGTGGTGGTGTCGTGGCGGGTTGGCGTGGAGTGGGTGGAGGAGATGGTGACGTTGTGTCAGCAGGTGCTGGAGGGGTATGCGCGCAAGGTCGGTGAAAACTACATTGTCTTGAGTGCCTGACACCCTGTGGCGAGGGAGCTTGCTCCCGCTGGACTGCGAAGCAGGCCCAAAACCAGACATCCCAATCATTCAGGACAATTGAGTTCAAAGGTTTACGACTGCTGCGCAGCCGGGCGGGAGCAAGCTCCCTCGCCACAGGAATTTGGCCAGCCTTACAACCCGCGCACGTCGCGGTCTTCTATCGGCCGGCTCTGGCGCAAACGCCGGCCACCGAGCACCACCCAGTCGATCAGACGAATCAGGCACTCGATGCCGAACGACAGCAGCAACGCGCCGCTCATGCCCCAGATCATCGCTTCCGGGGTCAGCAGGATCTGGTAGCTGTAGCCGTTCCAGGTTTCTTTGCGGATGTCCGGGTCGGCGGCCAGCACCACTTGCAGGAAACGGATGTACCACGGGCCCTGCATCGCCTGGAACTGTTTATCCAGCGCTGTCTGGCGGTTGAGCAAGGTGCTCAGGCTGTCGGCATCGCTGCGAAATACCGGATCGTCACTGGCGCGGTAATGCGCGACCAGCGCCTGCAAATCGCCCTTGAAGAACTGCTCGGCAGTACCCTGAAAACCACGCAGACCGGTCTGCGCTTCGATCAGATGGGCTTCGACGCGTTTGGCGTAATCGTTGATGAAACCCGGCACCTGGACACCGATCAACAGGCCCGCCGCAAACAACACCAGCCGTAGATAACTGAGCAACATCGAGGAGAGATCCTTTATTCGGTCGTGCCCTGGCTGACGCATTCGCCGCGTCGCCACAGGCTCCATTGGCCCGGTTGGTAACGGGTCCAGGTTTCGTTTTCGGTCAAAGGCTCGGTGGCGATCACCGTGACCACGTCGTTTGGCGTGGTTTCCGCCTGGAAATCGACGATCACATCGACATCCTTGAGCCGCGCGGGGCCGAACGGTGCGCGCCGGGTGATCTGTGCCAGTTTGGTCGAGCAATAGCAGAACAGCCAGTCGCCGTCGCTGAGCAGGCAGTTGAACACACCTTTGCTGCGATATTCGGCGCAGGCAGCGACCAGATCCGGCAGCAGCACCTCTATATCGACCGGTTCGGGGAAGGCTGCACGCACGCGGTTGAGCAAATCGCAGAACGCCGCTTCGCTGTCGGTATCGCCCACCGGGCGGTAGAAACTCTTGATGGGGGTGAAATCGGCGAGCTGGCCGTTGTGCGCGAAACACCAGTTGCGCCCCCACAGTTCGCGGACGAACGGGTGGGTGTTGGACAGGCAGACCTTGCCGACGTTGGCCTGACGAATGTGGCCGATGACCACTTCGCTCTTGATCGGATAGCGCTGCACCAGGTTGGCGACTTCCGACTCGCTGCTCGCGGCCGGATCCTGAAACAGACGCAAGCCGCGGCCTTCATAGAAGGCGATACCCCAGCCGTCGCGGTGCGGGCCGGTACGCCCGCCGCGCTGCATCAGGCCGGTGAAGCTGAACACGATATCGGTCGGCACGTTGGCACTCATGCCCAGTAGTTCACACATGTGCTGACTCTCGTGATTACAGACGCGGCTCGACGCGCATGCGCTGCGGATTGTTCGGCAAGGGCGGGCGACCGTAACGGTCATCACCGGCCCCGCCAAACGGCTGATCGTCGTCGCGATCATCGGCACGCGCCGCCGCCTTGGCGGCTTCGGCCTGCTCGCGGCGGGCGCGCGAGGCGCGCTCGATCGGGAAGCGGATCAAGACGAAAATCAGGTAGATGCCGAACGCAATCATGCCGTACATGAACAGATCGGAAATCGCCCGCCAGGCGTTATTGCCGACCTTGAAGGCCAAGTCCAGCGCGGTAATGGCGATCGACGGTGCGACCTTGGCTTTCACCGGGTCAATGATGGTCGGGCTGAACAGCAACACCGCCATCAACACCCGCAGCGGCTCGCGCAGCCAGCGCCACATCCAGCGGGTCAGGCGCATCCATACCAACAGGCAGCCCACAGCAGCAAAGGCGTAGAGGCCCCAGGCGATCAGATAGTCGTTCTCGGTCATGGTGTCCATGGCAAGGCAGGCAAAGAGGCGCTTATAGTAACGACTTTTCGCCTGTCAGGCTTGTCCCAATGCCAGACGGCCAACAGCAAACCCTGTGGGAGCGAGCTTGCTCGCGAAAGCGTCGGGTCAGTGAAACAAATGTCATCTGACAGGACGCCTTCGCGAGCAAGCTCGCTCCCACAGGGGAGTGCGATGGTTTCAAGAGCTGCGAAAACCCTTATTCCGTAAACGTCCGAGAGCCTTCCATGCCCGAATCCGCCCACGTCATCCGCGCCCCGATCGCCCGCAAGGCTGCCGGTGCCGACCCGTATGCCTGGCTGCAGGAACGCGACACCGGCGCGGTGCTCGACTACCTCAAGGCTGAAAACGCCTATCAGGAAGCACAGACCGCCGATCAGGCCGGCCTGCGCGAGAGCCTGTTCGAAGAGATCAAGGGCCGGATCCTCGAAACCGACCTGTCCCTGCCCTCGCCCTGGGGCCCGTATCTCTATTACACGCGCACCACGGCAGGTGACGAATACGCCCGGCATTACCGCTGCCCGCGTCCGGCCGACGACAGCCTGACCCTCGACGAAAGCCGCGAGCAACTGCTGCTCGACCCGAACGTGCTGGCCAACGGCGGCTTCTTCTCGCTCGGCGCGTTCAGCATCAGCCCCGACCACCAGCGTCTGGCCTACAGCGTCGACGCTTCGGGCGACGAGATCTACACGCTGTTCGTCAAGGAACTGGCCAATGACAAGGTCAGCGAACTGGAGTTTCAGGACTGCGACGGCAGCATGACATGGGCCAACGACAGCCTGACCCTGTTCTTCGGCGTGCTCGACGATACTCATCGCCCGCACAAATTGTTTCGCTATCGCCTCGACGGCACTGCCGCCGAAGAGGTGTTCCACGAGCCGGACGGACGCTTCTTCCTGCATTGCTACCGCTCCAGTTCCGAGCGGCAATTGCTGCTGACCCTGGGCAGCAAGACCACCAGTGAAGTCTGGGCACTGGACGCGCATCAGCCACACCTGCCGTTTACTTGCATGGCGCCACGGGTCGAGGATCACGAATACGATGTCGATCACGGCGCACTGGATGGCGTGTGGACCTGGTTCATCCGCACCAATCGCGACGGCATCAACTTCGCCCTGTATCAGGCGCAGGACACCGGTGTCGTGCCGAGCGAGGCCGACTGGCAGAACCTGATCCCGCACAGCGATACGGTGATGCTCGACGGCGTGACGCTGAACGCCGAAGCCATGACCCTGAGCCTGCGCGAAGGCGGTCTGCCGATCATCGAAGTTCACCCGCAAGGCCAGACGCCGTATCGCGTGCAACTGCCGGATGCGGCCTACAGCCTCTATGTGCAGAACAGTCTGGAGTTCGAGAGCGACCGTATCCGTCTGCGTTATGAGGCGCTGAATCGTCCGGCGCAGGTGCGCCAGTTGATCCTTGCGAGCGGCGAGCAAACCGTCCTGAAAGAAACCCCGGTGCTCGGCCCGTTCGACGCCGACGCTTACGTCAGCCAACGCCTGTGGGCCACCGCGCCGGACGGCACACAGGTGCCGATCAGTCTGGTGATGAAACGCGAGATGGTCGGCAACCCGGTGCCGCTGTACCTTTACGGTTATGGCGCCTACGGTTCCAGCCTCGATCCGTGGTTCTCCCACGCCCGCCTGAGCCTGCTGGATCGCGGCATGGCCTTCGCCATCGCCCACGTGCGTGGCGGCGGTGAACTGGGCGAGGCGTGGTATCGCGCCGGCAAACAGGAACACAAGCACAACACCTTCAGCGACTTCATTGCCTGCGCCGAATTCCTGATCCTCAACGGCATCACCACCGCCGAGAAACTGGCGATCAGCGGCGGCAGCGCTGGCGGCTTGTTGATTGGCGCGGTGCTCAATCAGCGCCCGGACCTGTTCGGCGTGGCGATTGCCGAAGTGCCGTTCGTCGACGTACTCAACACCATGCTCGACCCGGACTTGCCGTTGACCGTCACCGAATACGACGAGTGGGGCAACCCTGAAGAGCCGGACGTCTACGAGCGGATCAAGGCGTACGCGCCGTACGAGAACGTTACCGCGCAGGCTTATCCGGCAACCCTGGTGATCGCCGGCTACAACGACAGCCGCGTGCAGTACTGGGAAGCGGCCAAGTGGGTGGCGAAACTGCGCGCGACCAAGACCGACGACAACCTGCTCCTGCTCAAGACCGAACTCGGTGCCGGACATGGCGGCATGAGCGGGCGTTATCAGGGATTACGTGACGTAGCGCTCGAATATGCATTTGTGTTCAAGGTTTTGGGCCTGGCCTGAGGAACTCCGTCGGTCACTTGGGTCTTAACTCCAGACCCCGGTGGTCGATACACCACAGATCCCTGTAGGAGTGAGCCTGTGTGGTGAGGGGATTTATCCCCGATGGGGGGCAAAGCCGCCCCAGATCTGCAATGCGATTCTTTCAGGCAGACCGCATTGGCTGATTTGCGACTGCTGCGCAGCCGATCGGGGATAAATCCCCTCACCACAGGCTCACTCCTACAAGGGTCCGTGTAGTGCCTGAAAACCGTGAAAACAATAAAGACCGCAATGACATGTCAGAACCGACCTTACTGAACAACGAAATTCGCGACTGGCTGATGGACTGTGGCCTGTTCGATCAATTGCAACTGGCGGACTTCGCTGCGGCCTCGGGCTACTTCAGCATCAGCACCGTGGCTGAAGGCGAGGCGATTTTCCGTGAGGGCGATGCCGGCAGTTTCATGTGCATCCTCCACACTGGCCAGGTCGCGGTGCAAAAAACTGGCCCCGACGGTCAGGTCATCACCATGGCCACCCTGCGCAGCGGGCGGGCGTTCGGCGAAATGGCCGTGCTCGATGGCGAACGCCGTTCGGCCACCTGTATCGCGGCGAGCAACTGCCAACTGCTTAACCTGGGCAAGGACTCGCTGGAAAAGATGCTCAACGACGCGCCGAAGATCGCCGCCAAGATCATCCGCGCCCTTGCCGTCTCCCTCTCCAAACGTCTGCGCATGGCCGACGGCCAACTGGCGGCGCAACAGGTTTAACCGCCGGGGGATTTGGCCTTGCTGCCGCTCGGCTCGATGCCCGGCACTGGTTGATCCTTGCTCGGCGGGCTGGGCATTTCGATCGGCACCAGCGGCGGGCTGCCACTGCCGGCACCGGCCTTCGGTGCGCTGATCGGGGTGATTTGCGGATACGGCGTCGGCGTGGCGGTTCCCGGCGAGCCGGGTTGCGGCGTCGGGCTGACCGGAATGGTCTGCTGCGCCTGCACTGCAGTAATCGAGAGCGCGGCCAGGGCAATGACCGTTAGAATGGTGCGCTTCATCAAGGGCTCCGTTTGGCCTTTAGTCTGCGCTCAGGCTACTCCCAACGGGCCTGCTTGCCTTCCCCCTTGTAGAGATTTCCATGAAACGTTTCGTTCTGCTCGACACCACGCCGATCCCTGACAACGGTGGCGCCCTGTGCCTGTTCGAGTATGGCGAGGATTTCGTCATCAAGATCCAGGGCGGCGACGGCGGGCAATTGATGAACACGCGCATGCACGGTTCCGAAGATGCGCTGGCCGAAATCCCTTGCCGCAAGGTCGCCGGCCGGCCGAATTCGCGGGTGTTGATCGGCGGTCTGGGCATGGGCTTCACCCTCGCCTCGGCGCTCAAGCATCTGGGCAAGAGCGCCGAAGTGGTGGTCGCCGAACTGGTGCCCGGCGTGGTCGAGTGGAATCGCGGGCCGCTCGGTGAAAAATCCGGGCGACCGTTGCTCGACCCGCGCACGGTGATCCGTCAGGACGACGTGGCCAAGGTGCTGCAAAGCGAGCCGAGTGGCTTCGACGCGATCATGCTCGACGTCGACAACGGCCCTGAAGGCCTGACCCAGAAGGCCAACAGCTGGCTGTACTCCGCCGCTGGCCTCAACGCCTGCGCCAAGGCCCTGCGGCCCAAGGGTGTGCTGGCGGTGTGGTCGGCCAGCGCTGACCGGCAGTTTTCCGACAAATTGAAGAAGGCCGGGTTCAAGGCCGAAGAAGTCCAGGTCTTCGCCCACGGCAACAAGGGCACCCGCCACACGATCTGGATTGCCGAGAAGCTCAAGGGCTGAGCTAAACTCTGCACATAACCGTCATCAGTCTTTTACAAAGGTGAACCCATGAGTTCGTCCACCCCGACCAACACGTCGAAGCTCGATCGCATCCTTGCCGACAACCAGCGCGACAAGGAAATGGGCTACCGCGACAAGGCCCTGAAAATGTACCCGCACGTGTGTGGCCGCTGCGCCCGTGAGTTTTCCGGCAAGCGCCTGAGCGAACTGACCGTGCACCACCGCGACCACAACCACGACAACAACCCTCAGGACGGCTCGAACTGGGAACTGTTGTGCCTGTACTGCCACGACAACGAACACTCGCGCTACACCGACCAGCAATACTTCGGCGACGGCTCGCTGAGCACGCCGAAAATCGCCAAGGCCACGCATAACCCGTTCGCCGCCCTCGCCGGGCTGATGAAAAAAGAAGATTAAAAGCAAAGGATCGCAGCCTTCGGCAGCTCCTACAGGGTGTACGCCATTCAATTGCAGGAGCTGCCGAAGGCTGCGATCTTTTGATCTTATCCCCGTATAATCGCCCTCTTTTTCCCGAAGGCACCCCGCTCGTGGCAGACAAACGTTACAGCTGCATTGGTTTGTACAACCCCAAATCACCGGAGAACGTCGGTTCGGTGATGCGCGCCGCAGGCTGTTACGGCGTGGCGTCGGTGTTCTACACCGGCAAGCGTTATGAACGCGCCGCCGATTTCGTCACCGACACCAAGCGTGTGCACTACGACATTCCACTGATCGGCATCGACGACCTGAAGAAGATCCTCCCGCTCAACTGCGTCCCGGTCGCCGTGGAACTGGTCGAGGGCGCCCGCCCGCTGCCGGAATACACCCACCCGGATCGCGCGCTGTATATCTTCGGCCCGGAAGACGGCTCGCTGGACAAAGAGATCCGCGACTGGTGCGAAGACGTGGTGTACATCCCGACCACCGGCTGCATGAACCTCGCCGCCACGGTCAACGTCGTGCTCTATGACCGCATGGCCAAGGGCCTGAATACCCGCTCCGGACCGAAATTCCGCTGAAACGTCGCACATCCGATGGAACGAGCCGGCCGCTGCGGCAGTCAGCTTATCTATCTATTGCACATTGCCTGGGAGACAGATCATGACCGAACTCAAACGCGTCCAACGTATCGATTCCACCCCATTCCAGAGCCCGACCGAGCAGAACGTCCAGGGCTGGGAGCGCATCGGCTCGCTGGCCGGTGGCGTGATCATGGTCGGCAAGGGCCTGCGCCGTGGCGGCGTGTTCGGTCTGATTCAGGTGGCGATTGGCGGCGTGGCGATGGCCCGTGGCATCACCGGGCACAGCTCAGTGAAAAGCCTGCTGGAGAAAAGCCGTCAGGACATGAACAACGTGCGGGCGAAGATCGAGCGTGCGGGGGAAGAACTGAGCCAGCTCAAGGCCAATGCCGAGGCGGCGACCAGCACCGCGACGGTGACCGGCAACGATTCGGTGAAATCGCCGAAAGCCGGGGTTTAAAAGCAAAAGATCGCAGCCTGTGGCAGCTCCTACAGAGATTGGTGCAGGAGCTGCCGCAGGCTGCGATCTTTTGATCTTTACTGCAACAACGCGGTATCGAGGACTTTGGAAGACTCGCCCAGAACACTCTCGGCCAGTTGCACAAATTCCTTGGTACTCACCGTCCCCAGATGCATCGCCCCGCGCAACACATCATCCAGCGAGCGCTTGTTGCGCGTCTTCAGACGAATCTCGCGATCCAGTTCCTGCAAGACAATTACCGCTTTTGCAAGCTGCGCCGCGCTGATCTGCTCGCCGCGCAGGGTCGTGACTTTCTGACTGTCCCGGGTCAATTTCACCTGCAACGCCTGATAGCGTTCATCGCTCATGCCCCCGGCACGCCGCAGCAGTTCGATCGCGTAATACTCGGCAAGACCTTCGCTGATCCAGTCGCTGCGCTGTTCGTCATTGATCCGCCCGAACACCTGCGCCAGCTCACGCACCAGCGCACTGCTGCCGCTCTCGCTGACCAGCGGCAACCGCGTGTTCAGGTAAATGGACTCATGCGCACCGAGGCTGCCGCGCCACATCGGGTCGTTGGCGCCGACGATCAGCAGTTTTTTCGGATGCCGGGGATAGACCGCTTGCACCTGCGGCCAGACGAACGTCAGCAGCGTCAGCACATCCATGCGCCGCATGCCCTGCCCTTGCGGCGAAGCCACGGTGACTTCGGTTTCGCCCAGGCGCGTGCGGCGGCTGCCGAGGTGACCGGCGAGCATCCAGCCGGTCGGGCGATCGAACAGGCGGGAGGGGTTGTCGATGCGGAATTTGTTCTTACCGATGCGCGGCCAGGCGGTTTCGACGCTGTTCCAGCCTTCAGGCAATTCGAATTGCAGGCGCGCGACCAGTTCAGTGCCATCCTGTTGATCGAGTTTTGCAGGGGGCACCAATTCGTCGCCACGCATCAACGCCCAACTCGGCGTCATGCGCGTGTCGAACGTGCCGTTCTTGCGGCCGTGGCTGATGCGTACGCGGTAGGTCAGGCTGGCCTTTTCGCTCGCGGGCCGCCACACGCCGCGGGCCAACTTGCCCGGGGTCAGCAGCCATTGGCCGTCGGCCTTGAAGTCGCTGTAGTGGCTGCCGTCGCCAAGGTCGAAGTCGAGGCTGCGCACCGCTTCACCTTTGGCCAGGGTCAGGCGTACTTCGGCCTGATCGCTTTGCGGCAGCAGACGCACGTGGTAATCCAGATCGACCTTCTTTGCCGCCCACACCGGTGCGCTTAGCGCCAGCAGGCCGATCAGCGATGCCCGCAGCAATCCCCCAGCCATACACACTCCTTGTTGAATCCTGGAAACCCTTGGTGTTTAACCGGCGCGGAAAATCAGGTGATCTTCCCAGTCGTCCTCCGGCACGCTGCCTTCGGCGAGCATGCGCCCGGACTGGGAAATCCGTTCGTGGTGCACGGCGTCACGATCGCCGCACACCAGGTGGTGCCACAACGGCAGATCCTTGCCTTCGCTGACCAGACGATAACCGCAGGTCGGCGGTAGCCATTTGAATTCTTCAGCCTGGCCCGGAGTGAGCTGGATACAGTCCGGGACAAACTTGATGCGATTCGGGTAGTCGCTGCACTGGCAGGTCTTCAGGTCCAGCAGTTTGCAGGCGATGCGCGTGTAATAGACGCTGTTGTCTTCTTCATCTTCGAGTTTCTGCAGGCAGCACAGACCGCAGCCGTCGCACAGCGATTCCCATTCCTCGTGATCCAGTTGCTCGAGGGTTTTGCGTTTCCAGAACGGTTCGACTTTGGCGGCCATGGCTCAAGCATCAACATCAGGTGGTGAAAAGGCCGCCAGTCTAGTGCCCAAGGCCTTGCGGGCCAAGCGCTGGCGACTGTCGGTAAATCGCGCTTGTCAGCCGAATCGCCGCCCAGTAGGGTTTTGCCACGAATTCATGACGCAAATACAGCAAGGAATCTTTCGATGAGTACCAACCCTCGCGTTGCCGATTACGCCATTCACCCGCAGTTCACCGACCGCTGGTCGCCCCGCGCCTTCACTGGCGAAGCGATCCCGGAAGAAACCCTGCTGAGCTTTTTCGAAGCCGCACGCTGGGCGCCGTCGGCGTACAACTCGCAGCCGTGGCGCTTTCTCTATGCGCGTCGTGATACGCCGAACTGGGAGCGCTTTCTTGGTCTGCTGAACGAGTTCAACCGCGGCTGGGCGCAACACGCTTCGGCGCTGGTGATCGTGATGTCGAAAACCACGTTCACCGCACCCGGTGCCAGTGAAGAGTCCCCGGCGTTGTGGCACACCTTCGACACCGGTTCGGCCTGGGGCCACCTGGCGCTGCAAGCGAGCATCAGCGGCTGGCACACCCACGGCATGGCCGGTTTCGATCAGGAGCTGACCCGCAAAGAGCTGAATATTCCTGAAGGTTATGCGCTGCATGCGGCGGTCGCCGTCGGCAAGCTGGGTGACAAGGCGACCCTGGCCGAGTACCTGCAGGCCCGTGAAGAGCCGAGCCCGCGTCGTCCGCTGAGTGAGCTGGCGGCGGAAGGCAACTTCACCCTTTAAGCCACAACGCAAAAACCACTGTAGGAGTGAGCCTGCTCGCGATGGCGGAGTGTCAGACAGCATCAATGTCGACTGACACACCCTCATCGCGAGCAGGCTCACTCCTACAGATATCGCGGTGGATTCAATATCCGCGGTTGAAATCCACTTCCCCGCGCAATGCTTCTCCCGCCTGATACGCCTTCAGGTTGTCGACAAACAACTGCACCATCAACGCCGGCGACGTCGGTGCCGAGCTGTGCCCGGTCAGCAGAAGGCCCCATGCGGTCCAGAACGGATGGCGTTGCGGCAACGGCTCCTGACGGCAGACGTCGATCACCGCACCGGCCAGATGTCCTTCCTTCAGGGCTTCGACCAGATCCGCATCAACCACCGCCACGCCGCGCCCAACGTTGATGAACAAACCGGTCGGTTTGAATTGCTTGAACAGCGCCGCGTCGTAAATGTCGTGGGTGTGTTCGGTATTCGGCAGCAGATTGACCACGTAATCGACCTCCCCCACCAGTCGCGGCAGATCGGCCATCGAGCCGACTTCGACGAACGGCGCCTGCTCGCGCGCGCTGCTGGCGATGCCGTACAACTCGACGCCGAACGGCAACAGAAACTGCGCCACGCTCTGGCCGATATCGCCGGTGCCGACGATCAGCACCTTGCGCCCGACCAGACTCTGGCCGGTGCGGTTGTCCCACTTGCGCTCGACCTGGCTGACCAGCCGCGCCAGCACTTCACGCTCGTGACCGAGCATGTAGGTCAGCACGTATTCGGCCATTACCTGACCGAAGATCCCCACCGCGCGGGTCAGACGGTAATCGCGGCGCAGACCGTCGGCGAGCAGCGGCGTGATGCCGGCCCAGGTCGATTGCAGCCATTGCGGCTGATGGCCCTGACGCAACAGGGTTGCCAGCAGATCCGGCTGCCCCAGCCACACCGGGCAATCGGCAGCCTGACGGGCCAGCTCGGCAGAGTCGCCACTGGTCAGTACTTCAAGTTCGGGGGCCGCCTGACGCAGCAGCCGGGCGTACACCGCGTGGTCGTGTTCAGCAATCAGAACGCGCATCTTCAAACCTTTCGCAAACCGTGCAGGCAACCGCCGAAAGAGCCGTGCTCCTTCGTGGCGGTCGTCGCCGTAAAATCAGTTCCAGGGTGGCAAGAGGCCCAGAACAGGGCCTCGCAGATCAGACCGGGTCGTTGCGTCGCAGCAATTCTTCGGGCAGGTGTTCGATGTACTCGTCCTCGGCCGGCGGCATCTGCAGGTGATAGCCCTGCTTGTCGAGGTTTTCCAGGACCACGACGATGTCCTCGCTGGCCAGCTTGCGCTCAGGCGACAGCACCAGATCGAACGAATGTTTCGGCTTGCCGAAAGCAGCCATCAGTGCCTCCGGTACGCGCTCAAGCGCATCGCTCTTGAGCACATAAAGGTACATTCCGCTTCGCTTGGAGCTTTGGTAAATGGAGCAAATACGTTTCAAGGCTGTTCTCCGGCGGTGGCCAGGCTGTCGAGCAGCTTCTGGCCCATGAGTTCGCGGCGCCAGCCACGCAGCGACTCAGGCAATTGATAAGGACCCTCGGGGAAGCCGCTTTTGACCAGCGCTTCGAGGGTTTTCTTGCGCAGCATCAGTTCCGGCGCGATGCCCAGGCGTTCGGCCTCGGCCTGGCCGAGGGCGCGCAGTTGCTTGATCAGCGCCGCCGCTTCGACCGGCAATGGTTCCGGCACCGCCGGCGGCCATTGATCAGGCCCCACACTGCCAGAGCGCTTGATCAGATCAAGCAGAAATTGGCCGTCCTGACGCACGGTACGCGGGTGCATGTCTTCGATCTTGCCCAGCGCGGCGAGGTTGTCCGGTTGCGTGCGGGCCAGCGGCCACAGCGAGTGTTCACGGACGATGCGGTTGCGCGGCAGATCACGGGCACGCGCTTCTTTTTCACGCCAGGCGCACAGTTCACGCAGCACCGCCAGTTGCGCACGGGAGAGTTTCCACGCCAGTTTGGCTTCGCGATAGACCTCGTACGGGTCGGTCTCGCGGCGCAGGTTGGCCACCAGTTCGGCGCCGTCCTCCAGCACCCAGGCGAATTTGTCGTCGGACAGTTTCGGCCGCAGCTGTACGAAAACTTCCGCCAGATGCACCGCGTCTTCGGCGGCATAGCTGATTTGTGTGTCGGAAAGTGGACGCTGCAGCCAGTCGGAACGGGTTTCGCCCTTCGGCAGCTCGATACCGAGTACTTCCTGCACCAGTCGCGAATAGCCCATCGAGAACCCGAGGTTCAGGTAGGCCGCTGCCAATTGTGTGTCGAACAGTGGCGCCGGCAGGCTGCCGGTCAGGCGCAGCAACACTTCGAGGTCTTCGCTGCAGGCATGCAGGACTTTGAGCACCGCCGGGTTTTCCAGCAACGCCGCCAGCGGTTGCCAGGCGTCGATGGTCAGCGGATCGATCAGGTAGGCGCGTTTGCCGTCACCGACCTGCAGCAAACCGGCAATCGGGTAGAAGGTGTCGACCCGCATGAATTCGGTGTCGAGGGCAACGAACGGCAGTTGCTGCCACTCGGCGCAAAACTGCGCGAGGCTTTCGTTGTCGCGAATCCAGTGAATATCGATGGCCACACGGCTCTCCCTTGAAGAATGGCGCGCAGTATATATCGCCGCCGGCGTTTTACGCGCCTGCGCTGGGCCAGAGCTGTAACGAAATGTCCTGCAAGAGAGAAAGAATAGTCTTACAGCGTGATTGGCAAGATAAATCCGTCCCGTGTAGGAGCTGCCGCAGGCTGCGATCTTTTGATCTTGATCTTGGTCTTGAAAAACAAGATCAAAAGATCGCAGCCTGCGGCAGCTCCTACAGTGGGGAGAGTGATATTTAGTTTTTAAATAATGCTCGGGAAATCTGATTTGCCGATAGGCGCGCCGCGCCGCCTAATCGACAGCCTCCGCAATCCAGAGTCTGCCGATGGAAAACGTCCGCGCCACCTCCCGCCCCGCTGTCTGGCTGATGTTCGGGATCATCCTCGTCGCCCTTAATCTGCGCCCATCCATGGCGGCCGTCGGGCCTTTGCTCTCGGCCATACGCGGCGACATTGCGCTGAGTTTCAGCGTGGCTTCGCTGCTGACCATGCTGCCGGTAATGGCGATGGGGCTGGCGATGTTTTTTGGCATCGGCATCAGCCGACGCTTGGGCGAGCAACGCACGGTGATCCTGTCGTTGTCGATCATCGGCCTGGCGACGCTGTCGCGGCTGGTGCTCGATTCGGCGCCGCAGTTGATTGGCAGCGCGGTGCTGGCCGGGATGGGTATCGCCTTGATTCAGGCGCTGATGCCGGTGCTGATCAAGTCACGCTTCCCCGACCATGTGGCGCTGTGCATGGGCCTGTATGTCACGTCGATCATGGGCGGTGCCGCACTGGCCGCCTCATTCTCGCCGCTGGTGCTGCTGCAGACCGGCAGCTGGCGCATCGGGCTGGCGATCTGGGCGGCATTGGCCTTGCTCGCGTTGCTGGTCTGGTGGACACAGTCGATTCCGTCATCCATCCAGAACACGCCTGTAGGAAAAGAGTCCTTCACGCGTAATTCCCGCGCCTGGCTGCTGGCCCTCTTCTTCGGCCTCGGCACGGCGTCCTACACCTGCGTACTCGCCTGGCTGGCGCCGTACTACGTGGAACAAGGCTGGAGCGAACGGCACGCCGGGCTGCTGCTGGGTTTTCTGACCGCCATGGAGGTGATTTCCGGGCTGCTGACGCCGGCCATCGCCAACCGCAGCCGTGATCGCCGTGCCGTCCTCGCAGCGTTGCTGCTGCTGATCATCGGCGGCTTCTGCGGACTGATCCTCAGCCCGCAACACCTCAGCCTGCTGTGGCCGTGTCTGTTGGGGCTGGGGATTGGCGGCTTGTTTCCAATGAGCCTGATCGTCTCCCTCGATCACCTCGACAACCCGCAGCGCGCCGGCAGCCTGACAGCGTTCGTGCAAGGCATCGGCTACCTGATCGCCGGGCTTTCGCCGCTGCTCGCCGGAATCATCCGCGACCGTCTCGGCAGCTTTGAATGGGCCTGGTGGTCGCTGACCGCAGTGATGGTGGTGATGCTGCTGATAGTGCTGCGCTTTGACCCTCGGCAGTACGCCCGACACATCCGTTGAAGCCGAATGCCGCCGCCGGGCTAGAGGCCTGTTGCCATCTTTTTGCGGTTTATTTGCCGACGTCGTGTTGCTAAAAGTTTCTGTCCCACTGGCGACATTGAAACGTCCTACAAGGCTTTGTCCTGGCACCATCGTTCCGCTACGATCATGCGCACACGTTTGCGCGGATTCAGCGCAAGGAGCACAGCGGGACGGAACGGATGCTGAACAGTAACTTGCTTCGAAAGCTCGACATGCAGGACCTCATGGTGTTTATCGCCGTGTATGAGCAAAGCAGCGTCACGGATGTCTCGGAGACGCTGTGCGTCAGCCAGTCCACTGTCAGCTACTGCCTGAAAAAATTGCGCACCAGTTTCGAAGACGAGTTGTTCATCAACACCCGCACGGGCATGCGTCCCACCTACAAGGCCGGCACCATGTACGGTCATGTGCAGAAGATCCTCGAAAGCATCAACCTGTGCCACGCCGGCGCCCCGGCCTTCGATCCGACCCGGCAAGCGGTGACCTTCAATATCTGTGCCCCGGAATACTTTGAGCAACTGGTGTTGCCGCGCCTGTTGAAGCGTTTCGACTTCGACGATTTGCCGGTAGTGGTCAACATGCACAAGTTCGAGACCGATGTGCCCGCCGACGAACTGCGCGACGGCAGTCTCGACCTGGTGATCTGCTTCGGCCCCAACTTCCACCGCAGCCACAGCGACCTTAAATCGCGGATGCTGCTGGAGGACGATCTGGTCTGTGTCTTCGACAAACGCGCCACGCCGCTGGAGCCGCGCCTGAGCCTGCAGGCCTTCACCGAGCGGCGCCATGTGTTTCCGACACCGTGGACCTCGACCACCAACATGGTCGATGGCTGGCTGGCGCGTCAGGCGCAGAAACGGCAGATCGTCGCGCGCTCCAACAGCTACAGCGCGGCATTGAAAATGATCACCGGCACCGACTTCATCCTCACCTTGCCCCGACGCATCCAGCGCCTGCTGACCAAAGAGACGGTATTCAATCACTGCGAGGCGCCGAACGGTTTGCCGGGGTTCACGCTCGACATGCAGTGGAGCCAGAGCGCCGATCAGGACAGCGCCAACGTCTGGCTGCGGGAGCAGGTGATCAAGGTCTGCAGTGAGCTGGAAGCGGCCTGAGTCCTACACGCCGATGGCGGTCTTGGTGTAGGAGTCGCGGTCGATATCGAGCAATTCCACACACAACTGCACTTCGACTCCGGCCGGCCATTCGCACAAATCCTGCAACACCGCCAGCAGGCTATCCGAGAGCTGCTTCTTGATCTGCGGCGAGCGACCACTGAGCAGCGCCAGTTTCACATGGACGAAAGCGCGCTCGCCGATGCCGGTACCGACCTTGAAGGTCTCGACCTTCACCGCCCGGCTTTTGATATCGAACTCCGCAGCGAACTGACCGGAACCCACCAGCGTGTTGTTGAGCCGGATCAACGCCACATCAGCGTTCAACTGCGGCAGGTTGGCGGTGTATTCCATGTGCAGGTGTGGCATGGGGTGCTCCAGTCGGTCGGCAGAAAAGTCGTACATATACCACAGCGCTGGCCTACTCTCCTGCGGCTTTTTCCGAGGTTATCGAGGCCGACGCCTGACGCAATGCCAGGCTTTCCCACAGCGCTACCAGCACCACGATCGCCGTGGTCAGCGCCCCGAGCATCAGCGCCGAAAACCAGTGATTCAACGCCAGTGGCAGCGCCAGCATGAGCAACACCAGCCCCGCCACATGCGACAAGGGTGGCAGCGGCCGATCGGACATGACCCACTTGAACAGTGCATTGCCCAACAGAAACAGCCAAGGCCCGCCCACGATCACCAGGATCCCGGCGTCACTGGCGTGATCCGGATGCACCAGCACCAGTTCGTCGGCCACCGCACTGACGATCACTCCGGCAACGATCAGCACGTGCAGGTAGGTGTAGGCGATGCGCGCCTGACGACCGGGATCGCTCGAATGCGCGATGCGGTGATGCGCGCGCTCGGCGCCGCTGTCGAAGTACACCCACCACATGCCGATGCTGCCGAGCACCGCCACCAGAAACGCCATGACCCCGGTGGTACTCAGCGTCAGCTCGGCGAACGTCGCGCCGGTCACCAGCAACGATTCACCAAGAGCGATAATCACGAACAGCGCACAGCGCTCGGCCATGTGATTGCCTTCGACGTTCCAGTCACTCAACGACGAACGCCCCAGCCCCGGCACCCAGAAATACAACGAAGGTGAAATCAGTTCGATCGCCAGCGCCAGCGCCCAACACAACAAACGTTGCTGCCCGTCAAGAAAGGCCCCGGCGATCCAGAACACGCCGGAGCACATCAACCACGCCAGAATCCGCTGGAAATTGCGGGTCATGCTCAGCGACTCGCCACGCACCGCCCAGATCGCGAACAGCGTACGCCCGACCTGCATGAACACGAACGCCGAGGCAAACATCAGCCCACGCTCGGTGAAAGCCTTGGGGATCGAAGACGACAGCAACAGACCGGCGATCATCAGCCCGAACAGGCCGAGGCGGATCGGCAGTTTTTCCGGGTCGAGCCAGTTGGTGATCCACGACGTGAAAATCCACACCCACCACACCGCGACCATCAACAGCGCCACCTGCACCGCGCCCAGAATCGACAACTGCGCGAGCAGCGAATGCGAGAGCTGAGTCACGGCAAACACGAACACCAGATCGAAAAACAGCTCGACCATGCCGACCTTGCCACTGTCGAGACTGCCACGCCCACGCAGCAACGAACGGGAAATGCTCATGGGGACCGGCCTCCGCCAAGGTTATTGCCATTGAGCAAAGCAGGCAGACCAAACGAACGCAAACCCTTGTAGTAGTGAGCCTGCTCGCGAAAGCGCTGTGTCAGACAACATTGATGTGACTGACACACCCTCATCGCGAGCAGGCTCACTCCTACAGGGGAGATTTGTGGTGGGATTCAGGGCGCGGTCAGTGGCCGTTCACTCATGAACGCCTCAAGCCGCGAACGCAGCCAGCGCTCGGCCGGATCACTGTCGACGTGGCTGAGCCAGACCATCGACAGATCCAGCATCGGCGTCTTGAACGGGAACGGTTCCTTGAACAGCAGCCCGGAAGCAGCCATGGCTTCAGCGGTGTAGTCCGGCAGGCTGGCGATCAGGTCGGTGCCAGCCAGCAACGCCGGCAGCGCACTGTATTGCGGCACCGACAACACCACATGCCGGGTGCGGCCGATTTCCGCCAGCCACTCATCGGCATAGCCGCTGATGTTGGCCGTGTGCGACACCAACACATGCGGGCGCGAACAGTATTCGTCGAGGGTCAGCGGCGAATCCGAGGCATCGGCGCGCAGGATGCTCGGCTGGATATGCCGCAGCAATTTGCGCTTGGCATTGGCCGGCAGGCCTCGGGTCTGGCTGATGCCGACGGTGATGTCGCCGGCGGCCAGCAGATCGGGGATGCGCCAGTAATCGGCGTGTTGCACCACGAACACCACGCTCGGTGCCTCTTGGCGCAGCGCCCGCAGCAACGGTGGCAGCAGGCCGAACTCGACGTCATCGGACAGGCCGATGCGGAACGTCATGTTGCTCACGGCCGGGTCGAAATCGTGGGTCAGGCTCAGCGCCACCGACAGCGAATCGAGCGCTGGCGACAGGTACTTGAACAGTTCCTCGGCCCGGGCCGTCGGCTCCATGCGATGGCCGACGCGAATGAACAGCGGATCATTGAACATCGCGCGCAAGCGATTGAGCGCCGAACTGATGGTCGGCTGGCCGAGAAACAGCTTCTCCGCCGCCCGGGTCACGTTGCGTTCGAGCATCAAGGTCTCGAACACCACCATCAGGTTGATGTCGGCCTTGCGTAATTCATTTCGATTCATCCATTGCCCCTGCTCCCCAGACTGCCGGCAGTGTATGAAGTCCTTGGGATCGGCGTCTATCAGACGATTGGCGGTTTGTTCGACAATTTCACTGAACCGTCAGGGTTTTCAAGCCCAACCCCATGACTCGCGCATCGTCATTGAAGCCGAGTTTTTGCGGGCTGACTGCATCGGGCAGATGCAATCGGACATTCAGATATTCCTCGGCTGCCTGCGCTGCGCTGAGCGGTATTTCCAGCCGATTGCCCTGCACCTGAGTCAGCCGCGTCGACAACGCCTCTACACCATTGATGCTGACGATCACTCGCTGACTGAGGTTCGGCGGCATGGCAAAGGCCAGGGCATCAATCACCAGCGCATGCGATCCGGGAGCGACGCGCAGTCGCAGGTCCGCCTCCTGTCCATCACTCCAGGTGCCCCACGCTTCCGGTGTGGACCAGCCTTTGACCAGTTGCCGGGTGCTGCGGTTGAACGTCTGCACCAGTCCCGGCTGGCTCAACGGGATCGACGACAGCGCTCGCCCCTGATCGACCATCGCCAGACAGTCATTACAGTGTTTCCAGCCCGGGGCCAGCACGACAAAGTCGTCGACGCGGGTCAACAGATCGGTGTCGCTGTGAATGCTCTGTACCGCCAACTCCAGCGCGTCGTCATCAAGGATGTACAGCGAATCGCTGTCGTACTGGCCGCTGGCGAGATGGCTTTGCGTCGTGCGCAACAGCTTGTCCTGCGCTTTGGGGCTCGTACGCCCCAGGTAAGCCGCGTCGGTTTTCAACCCATGGGTGCCGGCAAAATCGGCAATCGCCTGCCACTGGTCCGGCAGATTTTTCGGTGTCACGGCACGGACATTCTTGTAGTGCGCCGCCGCACTGGCCCAGAACGGATCATGCATCGGGCTGGCCCAGGCTGAGGCTTCGGGCAGCATTTTCGCTGCTCGCAAACCTGCCCAGGCAATCCGGGTGTCGGCGACTTGCACCACTAACGCCAGCGCCAGCAGCCCCATGGCGATACGCGGTCGATAACCACGCACCACCAGGTAGGTGAGCAATATCACGATGGCGTAGAACACCGGCCAGAACATCCGGCCCGAAGCGCGAAAAATACTCGCCGCACGCAGCACGAATTTCGGCAGCGGATAGCCGAACGCCTGCAGGCCGATCCCGATCTGATTCGACAGGGCGAACAGCGTCAACCCGATGAACGCCAACAACAGGAACGGGCGACTGCACAGCAAAGCCTTCAACGAGATACCACTTCTGTACCAGGCGATTGCCGCTACTGGCACCAGCAACAGGACGCCCAGCCCCAGGTAGTTGAAACCTTCGTAATCGCCTGCGCCGTTGGGAATGTTTGGCAAGACAAACGACCAGCCGTCGGCATCCACCAGCGACAGCAGGTTCATTCGGTAAAAGCCGAAACCGCCGCCCGCCGCGCCATCGGTAATACTGAAATAACCCGCCTGCCAGCAGCACACGCTCACCAGCGCGAACAAGCCGCCCAGCTCGATAAGGACCTGACGGCGCGTCAGCTTGCCGACCCACAACTTGCCAACCAGATCCGCGACCCAGATCAGCGCCACCATGCCCAACAGGTACGCGTGAACCAATGCCGTCACGGCGAGCAATGCCCCCCACGCCAGACGTCGGCGCTCAAGTGCCGGGCGGAGCGCCAGATACAGCGCCGCGAGAATCAGGAAGTGCCCGGCCAGCGAAAGATGTCCACCGGTACGCAGAAACATCGGCGGCGAAAACACCAGGAACCCGGCGCCGAGCAAGCGCAATAGGGGGTTGTCGGTGATCAAGCCGAGCAGCTTCCAGGCAAACCAGGCTTGCAGAATGAAACACGCCAGCAGCCATAAACCGAAATACTGGAACGTCTCCGGCAACCAGCCATTGAACGGTTTGAACAGCAGCGCCAGTAGCGGATTGGAGTCGGAAAAAATGATCGCACTGCCCAGTTCCATCCCATAGGACGGGTTCAGCCCGAGGGGAAAGGTCCAGGGTGAATGGCGAAAGAATACCCAACCCAGGTAATGCGTCGCCGGATCACCGTCCTTGAGCCAGGCAATGTTTTGTGGATCGAGAGCACGCGGGCCGATCACCAGAAAAAACGCCAGCGCGCCCAACAGCAGCGGCAACAGCGCGAGGGCCGGGTGTTTATTCAGATCCCTCATCGATACGTCCAGAAGTTATGCAGCACAAAGGTGAACGCTGGAATGATCAGCGCTACGGCGCCGATGCCCAGCAAATAGTGCAGTCCGGCAATCTGTGCGGCCCACGCGACGGACATCGCCAGGAAAAAGCCGCCGCAGGACACCAGCATGAAGCGCAGCAAGGTTTTGCCATGCAAACGGGCCGAAAAACTCCAGGTGGTGTTGATCACGTAGGACACCACCGTCGCCACGGCAAACGCCACACCGTTGGCGAGCGGCGGTTGCGGCGCGACGAAATTGATGAACAGCACCGCCACCAGTGCATGCAGCGCGGTGACGAACAGACCGGTCACGGCAAAGCGCAAGCCGCGCTGGATCAACGCCGATCTGTCGGCTGAGGTCACGGTTTACGCGCCAGCACAAACACGCTCAGACCGGCCAGACGATTGCTGCCCATCAGCGGCAGTTCAAGGCTGCACAGGGTTTTGAGCACGCCGTTGACCAGCGGATGATGGCGCTTGAGCTGCGACTGCGGTGCCGCGGCTTGCGGTCCTTTGGGCAGCAAACGCAACGCTGCCGCGATCGGAAACACCGCACCGAAATAGTAGGCACCGCGCTGCACGGTCAAACCGGCGTCACGGGCCAGGGTTTCAAACTGCGGCAGCGTGTAGCGGCGCTTGTGTTCAAGGAAGTCGTCGTGACCACTCCAGAGAAACTGAAAGGCCGGTACGGTCATCAGGAAACGGCTGCCGGACGGTACCTTTTCAACGTAAGCCTTGAGCAGACCGAGGTCATCGTCGACATGCTCCAGTACGTCCATGAGCAGCACCAGATCGGCGTCGATGGCGCCGATATCGCGGCGGTAGTGCACCGGTTTGCCGGCAGTGGTCGCATCGGAATCGGCGGGGTAACTGATGTCGACGCACCACGCTTCCTGCGCCGAGGTTCGGGTCAGCAAATGATGCGAGAAAAACCCTGACCCGGCGCCGACGTCGAGAATCCGCGTAACTGGCGCATCACCGAGCAGACGACGGGTCGCCGCCGCTTTGGAGCAGTAATACCAATGCTCACCGATGCTGTCGCCGAGGATGTCGGTTTCCTTGAGATCCATGTTTCAGTCCTTGGGGTCGTAGACGCGACGCACCAGAAAAACCGGCCGGCGTTTGGATTCGATATAAGTGCGCCCGAGGTACTCGCCGAGTACGCCGATGCCAATCAATTGCAGGCCACCGAGGAACGTCACGGCCACCATCAGCGAGGCATAACCGGGCATGTCGACGCCGTGGATCAGCGTGCGCAGCACAATAAAAATGGCAAAGGCAAAAGATACCAGCGAGACCACAGCGCCGATGTAAGTCCATATCCGCAGCGGTTCGGTACTGAAACTGGTGATGCCTTCCAGGGCAAAGTTCCACAGCCGCCAGCCGTTGAACTTGCTCTGCCCCGCCACGCGCTCGGGCCGCTCGTAATCAACATGAGTGGTGCGAAACCCGACCCAGGCGAACAGGCCCTTCATGAAGCGCCGGGACTCGGGCAAGGTCAGCAAGGCATCGACCACGCACCGGTCCATCAGGCGGAAGTCACCGACGTTTTCCGGCAGCGGTTGCTCGGCGATCTTGTTGTGCAGGCGGTAGAACCAGTGCGCCGACGTCTGCTTGGCCCAGGTGTCGCTGCGGCGGCTGATGCGGTGACCGAGCACCACTTCATACCCTTCGCGCCAACGCTCGATCATTTGCAGAATGACTTCGGGCGGGTCCTGCAGATCGGCATCGATAGGCACCACAATCTGCCCGGTGGCGATCTGCAGGCCGGCGGATAACGCCGCCTCTTTGCCGAAGTTGCGGCTCAGATCGACGATGCGCAGCCGCGAATCATGCCGCTGACGATCCAGCAGCCGCTCAAGTGTGGCATCCGTACTGCCGTCATTGATGAACACCAGTTCCAGAACAATCGACGCCTGGTGCTGGAAGACTTCATCGATGCGCTGAATGAACGCGTCGAGACTGTCTTCCTCGTTAAAAACCGGGACAACCAGCGATAACGTGACCCGTGTGGCCTGTGCCGTTCCATGCTCAGTCAAGGGAATGCTCTTTTTATAATGTTTGTCGGTCGTCGAAACATTTTCAACGCCATGAGCCGTCCCGTATTAAGCAGTAGCGTCGATAGCCTTGCAAGGTGCAAATGACGCCATTTTGGCCAATCCAGACGCCGATGCGTGCGCTCTAGCCCGCGCTCTTCAGAAACATCTGCCAACGATTGGAAACAAATGCCCGATAGCGAAAAAACCTCGCTCCGCTAGGCTTGCGACGATGCCCCACACAGGTTGGCGCAAACACCATCGCAAGGAGCGAACTGAATGTATTTCGAGATCTACAGGCAATCCCGAGGCACCCTGAGCACCGGCAAAGGCCAATGGCGCTGGAGACTGCGGGCGGGGAACCACGAGACGATTGCCAGTGGCGAATCGTATGTGAACAAGGCCGACTGTTTACATGTGATCGAGTTGATCAAGGGTGTGCAGGGGGAGACGCCGGTGAAGGAGATCTGACCGGGCCGCCCGGCATGGTGCCGCGTCCTACAGCCTCTTCCTTTTTCGTCTGAAGCGCTGGCAAAGCACTTTTGCGCCCCTACGCTCTTCAGCGTACGGGGCCATCCAGCCCTGTTTCGCCAAATGACGTTCAAACTCAAAAGGAGCCGCATCATGGCTAGAGACAAAGCGAAAGACGACAAGCACTTCAATTGCACCCAAACACACGAAGCCGACTACGTCGCCAGCCTCTATCCGCACGCCAAGGATGAGGTTAAGACCTTCCTGGCCTCGGCTTGCAAGGACAACACCCTGCGCAACTCGACGCACAAGGAAGTGTATGACCTGATCAAGCAGAAGCTCGGGCACTCGCAGCCGTGAGTGGCTGATGCGGGTGTTTGGTAAAGCCCGCAGATACAAAAAAGCCCTGTAGCTTCTCAGCTACGGGGCTATTTGCTCTGTTCGGGAACGACGTACAAGCTCCAGACCCGAATCAAGCTAGGCATGGGCCTCTCGGTCAAGAACATCCGCAACCCACTGATTAATGCTTTTTTGAGCCAATTGCGCTTTTACGGCAACAGTCGCATGAAGAGCTGGCGCCAAACGCAGACTGAGATTGCCCGAATAAGGCTTTTGAGGAGCACGGCCCAGTTTTGCGCAAGTCTCCAGATAGTCAGTAACAGCCTCTTCGAACGCTGACCGAAGCTCTTTTACAGATTCGCCATGAAAACCTACAACGTCCTTGATCCCAGCGATATGACCAACAAAAAGACCATCTTCATCACTGTATTCAATTCGGGCGGCATACCCGTTGTAATTCATCACGTTCATGGAGTGACTCCTGCTTGTTCAAGAAAAGCCCGAGCATCACGAACCTGATAGGGCTTTGCTTCTTTATCCGGGTGAGGTCGGTGGAACGTAGCGACCACACCTCTTAATTCAAACCGAACTCGCGAACCATTGCCTTCGAGGGTTCTGGCCCCGACCGCATTGAAAAGAGACTCGATGCGCGCCCATTCCAACGTGGCGGGTGTGGGTCGTGAAAATATAGCTGCGAGCGTACCGAGCTGTTTGTTGTTAATAGTATTACACCATGATACCGCGCAGGAAAAATTGCCAATCGCGATTCATATCGCTGATCGATGATGCGCCCCCCTTTGAACAAGCGGACAACGCCACCCTCCAGGCTTTAAAAGCGGCGTCTTTTTATCCGAATTCCGGTCAATATTGGGCACGCAGGTCAGGATAAGGAGTGATTTGAAATAGAGCTGTAGGTAGACTCCGAGAGTTACGTACGAACCGGCATCAATCGAGTCACATCCGATTGTCGACTTTTCAACCTCGGGTTCCGGCGACAGGATTTGCTGATTACTCAAGCGAGCAGAAACAAAAAAGCCCCGTAGCTCTTCAGCTACGGGGCTTTTTCTATGTAATGGCGGAGAGATAGGGATTCGAACCCTAGGTACCGGTGAAGGTACAACGGATTTCGAATCCGTCCCATTCGGCCACTCTGGCATCTCTCCAACGGCGCGCATCATAACAACACTTCTGCCGAAAGCAAACCCTCTTTCGAAAATTTCTTCGTGCTATCAGATGCTTGCGTCGATTAAAGCGGTACACCCAGACGATTGGCGACTTCTTCGTAGGCTTCGATGACGTCACCGAGGCCCTGACGGAAGCGGTCCTTGTCCATCTTCTTCTTGGTGTCCTTGTCCCACAGACGGCAGCCGTCCGGGCTGAACTCGTCGCCGAGGACGATCGAGCCGTCGCTGAACACGCCGAATTCAAGCTTGAAGTCCACCAGCAGCAGGCCTGCGTCGTCGAACAGTTTGCTCAGGACTTCGTTGACCTTGAGCGACAGTTCTTTCATGCGCGCCAGTTGCTCGGCGGTGCCCCAACCGAATGCCACGACGTGGGATTCGTTGATGAACGGATCGCCCTTGGCGTCGTCCTTGAGGAACAGTTCGAAGGTGTACGGGTTGAGCTTCATGCCCTCTTCGACGCCCAGACGTTTTACCAGGCTGCCGGCGGCGTAGTTACGCACGACGCACTCGACCGGTATCATGTCCAGCTTCTTCACCAGGCACTCGTTGTCGCCCAGCAGTTTGTCGAATTGGGTCGGAATGCCGGCCGCTTCGAGTTTCTGCATGATGAAGGCGTTGAACTTGTTGTTCACCATGCCTTTGCGGTCGAGCTGCTCGATGCGCTTGCCGTCGAACGCCGAGGTCTCGTTGCGAAACAGCAGGATCAAGCGGTCAGCGTCTTAG
>NZ_JBIVMY010000003.1:136084-291124 GCF_044753325.1 Pseudomonas sp. NPDC088414
GGTCTTCTAAACCGATTTGGATAAGCCGCGCTCGAGTTCTTCACGATATTCCATGCTGGGCTCCGCTAGCTCAGTAGATGGGCTAGGCGATATGGCGCCAGTCGAGCCCTGAATCTTGATCGGCCAGTTGCAGCCAGTCCGGGTCGCACCCGAGGGTGTCGACGAAACATTGCCGGGCCAGCTGCGGCAGGTTGTTCTTGCTGCTCAGGTGGGCGAGAACCAGATGCTGCAAGCCCTGCCACCCCAACTCGGCCACCAGGAATGCCGCCTGATGGTTGTTCAAATGTCCCAGCTCGCCGCCCACCCGTTGCTTGAGAAAGTATGGGTAATGACCACGGGCCAGCATGTCGCGACAGTGGTTGGACTCGATCATCAACGCATCGAGATCCCGATAGCTGTCCAGCACCCGCTCGCAGTAGGAACCCAGGTCGGTCAGCAGGCCGAAGCGCCGCTGCTCGTTATCACTGAATACGTACTGGGTCGGCTCCTGCGCATCATGGGCCACGGCAATGACCCCGATGTTCAGTGCGCCGATCTGCAGCTGCTCGCCGCCGGCCAGAAAGCCTGCGGGTTCGATCGGTTTGCGCATCCCGCGCAGTGTGCCGCGACTGAGGTAGACCGGTAGATTGTAGCGCCGAGACAGCAAACCCACGCCATGCACGTGGTCGGCATGTTCGTGGGTTACGAGTATCGCGCTCAGTTGCGCCGGGTGAACCCCCAGACGCAACAGGCGTTTTTCGGTTTCCCGCAGGGAAAAACCACAATCCACCAGCACATACGTATCAGCGCTGGCGATCAGCGTGCCGTTCCCTTGGCTACCGCTGCCGAGAACGGCAAAGCGCATGTGATCAGCCCAGGTTGTCCTGAATCACGCTCAACACTTTGCGCGCCACATCGGCTGGCGCGACGGTGTTGATGTTCTTCTCGACGGTGACCTGAACGTTCTCGCCGACCTTGCTCAGGCGCACCTGATAACGCTCGGCGCGGGCTTCAACTTCTTCCTTGGTCGGCGCACTGCCGAACAGGCTGCTGAAGAAACCAGGCTTGTCGTCTTTCTTCTCGGCTTTTTCGGCCAGGTTGATGTAGTACAGGCCCAGGCTGCGGTTGATGTCTTCAACGCGCCACTGACCTTGCTCCAGCGCACGACCGACGCTCGACCAGGCACGATCCAGGTCCGGACCGACGTTCAGTACCGGGTTGCCGCTGCCGTCTTCGCTGAGGCTGACACGGCTCGGGGTATCGAAGTCACGCGAAGCCAGCATCGACACCGAACCACCCTTCTCGGAGATCCGGCTCATGCTCGCGAGCATGTCGTCGACCAGCGCTGCATCCAGACCAGTGTTGACCGAGCGGTTGGTGAAATCGACGTCGGCGGTGCTGCCGGCAGGACGCTCGGCGCTGACCACGTAGATCTCACTGGTGTTGCGCTGCACGCCCGGCTCGATACGCACCCGCACGCGGGTTTCGCTGTCGGAACCGACACCGGCGGCGCTCAGGCGCTTGGCCACAGCGGCGGACAGTTCGTCGGAATGCTGCCAGGTGGTGGTGAATTCACCGGTTTGCGGACGCTGCTCATCCAGACGGAAACCGTTGTCCTGGAAGAACTGCACCGCCACTGGCCAGACTTCGGCTGGTGGGTGCTGGGCCACGACCCAACGCGAGTCACCGCTCTTCTGCAGCGAGTAGTCGGTCGCCTCGGCAACTGCTGTCAGCGGTTGCGGGCGCGGCACCACGTATTCGCCCTTGGCGGTGTCATCGGCCACGTTGCGCGGGATCGGCAACAGCGGATCCAGACGCTTGGAGGTGCTGACATTCGGTGGCAGTTGCATCGGTGCAGTCTGTTGCGCTTCCAGGTAATCGCTACCACGGTCACGGAAATAACCTTCCGGGCCCCAGACCCATCCGCAGCCACTGGTGCTGGAGATAATCAAGGCAAGTGCGGAAAGTCCGGCCATTCGCTTCATGCGTTGTACTTCCTCAATTAAACCAGGACGCTGCACTGGCGCAGGGCCGTGCGAAGCGTTTCATGACAAGGAGCGCTCAGCCAGGTCAACGGCAGGCGGATGCCTTCGTGCATCAGGCCCATTTCAACCAAAGCCCACTTCACCGGAATCGGGTTGGCTTCGATGAACAGGTCCTTGTGCAGCGGCATCAATTTTTCGTTGATCGCCCGTGCGGTCTCGGCGTCGCCGTTCAGCGCAGCCTCGCACAGGTCAGCCATTTCGCGCGGGGCGACGTTGGCCGTTACGGAGATGTTGCCTTTGCCACCCAGCAGGATCAGCTCGACCGCAGTCGGATCATCGCCGGACAGCACGATGAAGTCCTTGCTCACGCCGTCGATGATGGCTTTGGCGCGTTTCAGGTCGCCAGTGGCTTCCTTGATGCCGATGATGTTCGGCACGGTGGACAGGCGAATCACGGTCTCGGCCTGCATGTCGCAGGAGGTGCGGCCGGGAACGTTGTACAGAATCTGTGGAATGTCGACCGCTTCGGCAATGTGCTTGAAGTGCTGGTACAGGCCTTCCTGCGTCGGCTTGTTGTAGTACGGCACCACCAGCAGGCAGGCGTCGGCACCGGCTTCCTTGGCGTTGCGGGTCAGCTCGACGGCTTCGCGGGTCGAGTTGGCGCCGGTACCGGCGATCACCGGGATGCGGCCTGCGACCTGTTTGACCACGGCTTTGATGACGGCGATGTGCTCTTCTACATCAAGGGTCGCCGATTCGCCGGTAGTACCGACCGCGACAATGGCGTGGGTACCGTTTTCAAGGTGGAAGTCCACGAGTTTTCGGAGGCTGTCCCAGTCAAGACGCCCTTGTGCATCCATGGGTGTGACCAGTGCCACCATACTGCCCCGAATCATGAAAACGCTCCTGCCGGAAAAAGAGAGCGGTAATGGTACTGGCGCCAAGATGCTTGCACAAGCGAAGTACTGCGCCGCCATTCCCCTTGGCGTCGGTTTTCGCTACCCTTCAGACTTTGATCGGTACAGATCAGCTTGTACGCCGGGTTCCAGCCTCCCTTTTCGGCCTCCCAGGTCCCGTTCCAGCGTCGCTGCTGCACGCTCCACCATTATTGGAGCGAATTGCGAGCCGTGGCCCGGGGCTTTCTGAATCGGCACGCGCAGAAACTCCCGACGGCCAACGCCCATCGACCTACCGACCGCTCATCGCTTTAGGAATGCTGCATGTCCACCCCCACAGTTCGCGAACAATTCCTTGTCATCAGTGCCCTTGGCGCCAACCCCATGGAGCTGACTAACGTCCTGTGCCGCGCCAGCCATGAAAATCGCTGCGCCGTCGTCACCTCCCGCCTGACTCGTCACGGCGAGTGCAGCGCCCTGGTGCTGGAAATCTCCGGCAGTTGGGACGCCCTGGCCCGCCTCGAAGGCAGCCTGCCGACCCTGGCCAAGCGCCACGCCTTCACCGTCAACGTGGTGCGCAGCGCGGCGCTGGAAAACCGCCCGCAGGCCCTGCCCTACGTGGCTTATGTCAGCTCGGCGTATCGCCCGGACATCATCAATGAACTGTGCCAGTTCTTCATGGATCACAACGTCGAGCTGGAAAACCTGACCTGCGATACCTATCAGGCCCCGCAGACCGGCGGCACCATGCTCAACGCCACGTTCACCGTGACCCTGCCCGCCGGCACCCAGATCAGTTGGCTGCGCGACCAGTTCCTGGACTTCGCCGACGCGATGAACCTGGATGCGCTGATCGAACCTTGGCGCCCACAAAACCCAATGTAAGGAAGCTTTCATGGCCGTTGTCATCGACCAGCCGGTTGCGGATTTCGAAGCACCTGCCACCAGCGGGCAGACCGTCAGCCTGTCCGCTATGAAGGGCAAGCAAGTGGTGATCTACTTCTATCCGAAGGACAGCACTCCGGGCTGCACCACCGAAGGCCAGGGTTTTCGTGACCAGTACGCGGCGTTTCAGGCTGCCAACACGGAAATCTTCGGCATTTCCCGCGACAGCCTGAAATCCCACGAGAACTTCAAGTGCAAGCAGGAATTCCCTTTCGAGCTGATCAGCGACAAGGACGAAGCCGTCTGCCAGCTGTTCGACGTGATCAAGCTGAAAAAGCTGTATGGCAAGGAATACCTGGGCGTTGATCGCAGCACGTTCCTGATCGACAGGAACGGTGTACTGCGTCAGGAATGGCGCGGCGTGAAAGTGCCGGGGCATGTGGATGCGGTGCTGGCTGCGGCTCAGGCGCTGAATAAAGCCTGAAGATCAAAAGATCAAAAGATCAAAAGATCGCAGTCTGCGGCAGCTCCTACAGGGAAACGCATTCCAATTGTAGGAGCTGCCGCAGGCTCGGGCCGCGATCGGACGATCTTTTTGCTTTTATAGCAATGGAGCCACCACAGGCTCCTTGCGCGGCCAGGCATCCAGCACGGCCTTGAACAACGTCGCCAGCGGAATCGCAAAGAACACACCCCAAAATCCCCAAAGCCCGCCAAACAGCAGCACCGCGCAGATGATCGCCACCGGGTGCAGATTGACCGCCTCGGAAAACAGCAACGGCACCAGCACGTTGCCATCCAGGGTCTGAATGATTCCGTAGACCGCCATCAGATAGATGAACTGATCGCTCCAGCCCCACTGGAACAACGCAATCAGCAACACCGGCACAGTCACCACCACCGCGCCGACGTACGGCACCACCACCGACACCCCGACCAGCAACGCCAGCAGCGCCGCATAGTTGAGGCCAAGCGCGACGAACGCGATGTAAGTCACGCCGCCACAGATTACGATCTCGATGACCTTGCCACGAATGTAGTTGGCGATCTGCCGGTTCATTTCCTGCGCCACGCGGGTGATCAGCGCTCGCTCACGGGGCAGATAGCCGCGCACCCACTCGCCGATCATGGCCCGATCCTTGAGGAAGAAAAACACCAGAATCGGCACCAGCACCAGATAGATCATGATGTTGACCAGCAGCGGCAGACTCGACAGGGAAAAGGTCAGCGCCCATTGGCCGAACTTGCCGATTTCGCCACGCGCCGCTTCGATAGCCTGCAGTACCTGCTCATCCGAGACCAGATGCGGATAGCGCTCGGGCAGCAGCAACAGCAGCGACTGCCATTTGGCGAGCATCCCCGGCAGCTCGTTGAACAGTGTGATCAACTGATGCCACAGCAGCGGCAACACCACCACGATGAACACCAGCAACACGCCCATGAACAGCGCAAACACCAGCCCCACCGCCGCCGCGCCAGGCACGCGCATGCGCTCCAGTGCGAGTACCAGCCCCTGCATCAGATACGCCAGCACCATGCCGGCCAATACCGGCGCGAGCATGCCACCGAGTGTGAGCACCGCGGTAAAGGCGAGAAACAGCAGCACCGCCAGCACCACCGCTTCTTCGTCGGAAAAGTAGCGCTGAATCCAGTCGCGTAACACTTTGAACATCAATAATCCTTAGGTCTTTTACGCTGTCGGCCTCAGGCTTTTTTCAACCAGTAACGGTAGACGCCTGCTTCGTCTTCTTCGCGCAGCAGCGTATGACCGGCCAGACGGGCAAAGGTGCGGAAGTCGCGCTGCGAACCTGCATCCGTGGCGATCACCTTGAGCACCGCGCCGCTGGGCAACTTGTTGAGTTCCATCTTGGCCTTGAGCAACGGCAACGGGCAATTCAGGCCACTGGCGTCCAATTCACAGTCATGGGCTACAGCGTCAGTCATTGCGTCACTCCGGTTCAGGTGGTTGAGGCGCCTAGAATATCTGGTCGCAAGCCCGGTGTCCGGCTACAGTAAGGTCTTTGTCTTCTAAGGCTTTGTGCATGACATTTCTGCGCCCTACCCTGCTGACGCTCGCTTGCCTGCTCGCCTCACCGGGCTTTGCCGACGATCTGCCGTCACTTGGCGACGCCAGTTCTGCCATTGTCTCTCCGCAACAGGAATATCAGCTGGGCCGCGCCTGGCTGGCGATGTTGCGCAGTCAGGTTGCACAGCTCAACGATCCGCAGCTCAAAGACTACGTCGAATCCAGCGTCTACAAGCTGGTGGAAACCAGCCAGGTCACCGATCGGCGCCTGGAATTCATTCTGATCAACAGCCCGCAGCTCAACGCCTTCGCGGCACCGGGCGGGGTGGTCGGGGTCAACGGCGGCCTGTTCCTCAACGCACAGACCGAAGGCGAATACGCCTCGGTACTGGCCCACGAACTGGCTCACTTGTCGCAACGTCACTTTGCTCGCGGCGTCGAAGCCTCGCAGCGGATGCAGGTGCCGATGATGGCGGCGCTGCTCGCCGGCATCGTGATTGCTGCCGCCGGAGGCGGTGATGCCGGGATCGCGACCATCGCCGGTACTCAGGCCGCAGCCATTCAGTCGCAGCGTACCTTCTCGCGCCAGAACGAGCAGGAAGCCGACCGTATCGGCATCCTCAACCTGGAAAAGGCCGGATACGACCCGCGCTCGATGCCGACCATGTTCGAACGCCTGATGCGCCAGTATCGCTTCGACGCCAAGCCGCCAGAATTTCTGCTGACTCACCCGGTGACCGAATCGCGTATCGCCGACACCCGTAACCGCGCAGAACAAGCACCGGCGGGCGGCATCGAAGACAGCATGCGTTATCAACTGATCCGCGCCCGCGTTCAGCTGATCTATGAAGAAACCCCGGGACTGGGCGCCAAGCGCTTCCGTGCACAACTGGATGAAAATCCGAAAAACGACGTGGCGCGCTACGGCCTGGCGATCGCTCAGATCAAGGGCGGCCAGCTCAACGAAGCCCGGGAAAACCTCAAACAGCTGCTGGCCAGGTCGCCCAACGAGATCATCTACAACCTCGCGCAGATCGACCTGGACATTACCAATAACCGTCTGCCGGATGCGCAAACGCGGGTTGACCGAATGCTCACCCAGTATCCGGGCAACTATCCACTGAATCAGGTTCGGGTCGACCTGTTGCTGAAACAGAATCGCACCGCCGACGCGGAGAAAGCCCTCGACAGCCTGCTCAAATCCCGTCCGAATGATCCTGACGTGTGGTATCAGGTCGCGGAAACCCGTGGTCTCTCTGGGAACATCATTGGTCTGCATCAGGCTCGCGCCGAGTACTTCGCGCTGGTCGGCGATTATCGTCAGGCGATCCAGCAGCTCGACTTTGCCAAGCGCAAGGCGGGCAGCAACTTCCCGCTGTCCTCGCGGATCGATGCACGCCAGCGCGAGCTAATGGAGCAGGAGCGCATGATCAAGGACATGATGGGCTGAGTTTTCCTCGACGAGGCAAATGTTTCAGGCATAAAAAAACCGCCTCTTTCGAGGCGGTTTTCTATTTCACCGCTAGCGGATTATTCAGCCAGTTTGAAGGTGATGAAGCTCGCGCGACCTTCACGCAGAACACGCATCGACACCGAACGATTCTTTGGCAGCGCCTTGGCGATCTCGGCGAACTCCTTGGTGGAGCCGATGGCCTGGTTGTTCAGGTGAGTGATCACGTCACCCGGCTGCAGACCGATCAGTGCCGCAGGACCATCCTGAACATCCTTGATCACCACACCACCCTTGAGGTCGTAGGTTTTCTTCTGCTCGGCGGTCAGCTCGATCACCGACACACCGAGGCGGTTACTGCTGCTTTCCGCGCCGGATTTCGGCAATGCAGCCAGCTCTTTGTCCTCGTCCGGAATCGCACCGACGGTCAGCTCGACATTCTTGCGCTTGCCGTCACGAATCACTTCAAGGTTGGCCTTGGCGCCCGCTTTCAGCGCACCGACCAAGTGTGGCAGATCGGCGGACATGACGATCGGCTGACCGTTCATGCTCAGGATCACGTCGCCCACTTGCAGGCCGCCCTTGGCTGCCGGACCGTCATCCTGAATCTGTGCAACCAGCGCACCGGCCGGCTTATCAAGACCGAACGACTCGGCCAGATCCTTGTTCACTTCCTGGATGACCACGCCCAGCCAGCCGCGGCTGACCTTGCCACCGCTTTTCAGCTGATTGGAAACGTCCATCGCCACATCGATCGGGATGGCGAACGACACGCCCATGAAACCACCGGAACGGGTGTAGATCTGCGAGTTGATCCCGACCACTTCACCGTTCAGGTTGAACAGCGGGCCACCGGAGTTACCCGGGTTGATCGGCACGTCGGTCTGGATGAACGGCACGTAGTTTTCGTTTGGCAGGCTACGGCCGACGGCGCTGACAATGCCTTGGGTCACAGTGTGGTCAAAGCCGAACGGCGAACCGATCGCCACAACCCACTGGCCCGCCTTCAGGTCCTGGGACTTGCCGAGCTTGAGCACCGGCAGATCCTTGCCATCGATTTTCAGCAGGGCCACGTCGGAGCGTGGATCGGTGCCGATCAGCTTGGCTTTCATTTCACTGCGATCTGCCAGACGCACGAGGATTTCGTCGGCATCGGCAATCACATGGTTATTGGTCAGGATGTAGCCATCCGAGGAAATGATGAAGCCCGAACCCAGCGATTGCGCTTCACGCTGACGATCGCCGCGCGGCGAACGCTGCTGAGGTGGCATGCCACGCTCGAAGAACTCGCGCAACATCGGCGGCAAGCCTTCCAGGTCAGGCATCTGCTGGTTCACCTTGCGGTCCGGCAGTTTCTGCGTGGTACTGATGTTCACCACTGCAGGCGAGGCCTGTTCAACCAGTTGGGTGAAATCCGGCAGGTCGGCTGCCTGGACAGCGGGGACAGCCTGACCCAGTACCAGCACGGTGGCGAAAATGGACAGATAAGACTTCAAGCTAAGTATCGACATACAGCTCCCGTTACGACGAGCAGGGTTAAGCGATATGGAGCAAGGAACACCGGGAACCGCAGGCCGGCATTTTTGTTCCGGGAACGACAGACAAGGCCAGAGCCGTGAGGCTCTGACCTATAAAAAACTTTCGGGTGATTTGCAAATGAAAATGCTGAGCAAACATTTCATCTACGTCTCGAAGAAGAAGTGGAAATGACTGAAATCAGCTCACTGCTTGCTGGTTGCAGCGCCATCGTTGCGCATCGAAAGGGCAATCCTCTCGGCCGTGCCGATTGGAATTTCGCCGACCACCGTCACCATCATCTCACCCTCAGGCGTAGTGAGGCGGCGGGAAACAGCGACAGTCGGCCCCAACTGCGTGCGGGTGTCGGTCACTGTTGCACCGTTCAACGGCTCAAGAAATACCGAAAAACGCGCAAGCCCGTCGTCATACATCAGGCTGCTGACCTGAGTCTTGGTTTGCGGATCTTTGTGCGAGGTGCTGCTGGTCAGTACGAAGCCTGGGGGCAGCCAATCAGAATGCCAGACCTGAGCCGTCTTCACCGCAGAAGCCTTGTCACTATCAATAGTAACGGCCTTGCACTCGGTGCCAGCCTGCAGGTCTTTGTCCGACGGGACATCAGCGGTATTCAGGCTGGTGAACTGGAAACGCTCAAGTAGCTGCCCCTTGTCGTTGAGCAACAACGACTTCAGTGGCAATCCGGTCTGTTTATCCAGATGCAGTTCGAAACCATAGCGATGCTGGTCGCGAGGCGTCAGCGATACGATAACCGCATCACGCCCGGCCACGCGCGACTTGCCAATGACGGCAAGCTCATACCAGTTTTTCAGCTTTTGCGGATCAAGCGAACGAGCGGTCGAGTTGGGAGAATCTCCCAACCCCGCAATCAGGGTGCCGCTGACGCATTGAGTATGCCCATCAACACGTACGACTTCCTGAGCCGAGCCGTCGAGCTGAAGCAAACGCTCGCGGACCTGACCGTTCTGGACACGATGCCAGATATTATGGGTAGAAAAACTACCGTTACGCTCGTATACGAAAGTGCCTTGGAAGCTTTGCTGCTGCTCGGCCTGACCCAGGCGGATCAACCAGTCCTGGGCCTCGTCGGCATGGGCTGGAACAATGAACCAGCCGCTCAGCAGAAGCGAAAGTAGAGGTATGGCGCGCATGATCCTCCTTAACGGTTTTCCATGCTTGCTGCACGCGCATAAGGCAGAGCGCTTTCAGTACCTTTCAATGCAGCCTGCTGGGCATGCTGACGCAGATAGCCTGGCAGACGCTGATCGTGCCAGCCTGGCTGACCTTGCAGGACGCCATTGGCCATCGGGCCAGTGGTTTCCGAGCTTTCCTTGTAACCAGCCAGGACAGCCGGGCCCTTGACCTGCGGTGCAACCAGCGAAGGCTGATTGGACTGCTGGGCCAGCTCGACGCCAGCGATTTCGTCCTGGTTATACAGGCGCACGCCGGCCAGTACTGCAACGGTCACCGAAGCTGCAACGGCCAGACGACCCAGGTTGCGCCAAGGGCCGCGGGATACTTTGGCTGGAGCCGTTTCGTCTTCCAGCGCAGCAGAAACTGCCGCAGCAATGTCCAGACGCGGAAGCAGCAGATCCTTGTGCATGGCTGCCCGAGCGATCTGATAACGAGCCCAGGTCTCACGGGTTTCAACATCGTCCAGTGCATTGATCACTCGACGCAATTCCAGTTCGTCCGCTTCGTTATCCATCACTGCGGACAGCGATTCCTGCAGGGCTTCACGACTCATGGCGTTCCTCTCTTGGCTGTCGCCGCTGTCTCAGTTTTCCTGCAACAACGGCTGCAGGGCTTTATCGATGGCCTCCCGGGCGCGGAAAATCCGGGAGCGCACGGTACCCACCGGACACTGCATGACGCTCGCAATGTCCTCGTAACTCAGACCATCGAATTCACGTAAAGTTAAAGCCGTACGTAAATCCTCTGGCAGTTGCTGAATGGTTCGATGGACGGTGCCTTCGATCTCATCCCGCAGCAATGCGCGTTCCGGTGATTCGAGATCCTTGAGGCCATGATCGCCGTCGTAGAACTCTGCATCTTCAGAACTTACATCGCTATCCGGCGGCCGGCGGCCGCGTGATACCAGATAGTTCTTTGCCGTGTTGATGGCAATGCGGTAAAGCCACGTATAGAACGCGCTGTCTCCGCGAAAGTTTCCTAGTGCTCGGTAGGCCTTGATAAAGGCTTCCTGAGCCACATCCTGGGCTTCATGGGTGTCGTGCACGAAACGCACGATCAACCCGAGAATTTTGTGCTGATATTTCAGCACCAGCAGATCGAAAGCTCGCTTGTCGCCACGCTGAACGCGCTCGACCAGCTGCTGATCCTCTTCCTGGGTTAGCATGAACACTCCTCGATAAGCATGGAGGAGGCTTGCATAACTAAACGACCAGACTTGCAAACATAGACTCGGGCTTTTCGCAAAAGTTCTCCCCCTCCAGGCAAGTTTCCTGCGGGCTCTGATTTGGCACGCACGAAAAACGCAGCGCGGGATAAACCGGCTGCGCGAATAATCTTGTCATCGGTTCGCCGGCAAAAACCCAATCGCAGGTTCTGCATTGAAGCCGACACTGTCCCGTGCTTCTGGCAACTGACTATTGATCTTGGGCCTCTGGCAAAAGTTCCAATTATTTATAGCCGCGCTGAAGCGACATCGAGCAACCATGTGCTGAAAAAGCCTGTTTCATCCTCGATACAGTCGCCTTTTTCCAAAACGACAGAAAAAAACGTCCGACGAAACGTCAAGCTTTTGTCGTCACAGTAGTTTCACAATGCCATACGAGCCCGGCTATTGTGCCGCTCCACCCCTCTATATACTAGTGGGCTGTGTGGCTGTCTTGACTCGCCGATCCAGCTGTCTTGCACCACCCCCGATCCGGGTCGCTTTGAGCGGAATCCTGAAATGAGCCAACAGTTTCAACACGATGTTCTGGTGATTGGCAGCGGCGCTGCCGGTTTGAGTCTCGCGCTGACCCTGCCGGGTCATTTGCGCATTGCCATATTGAGCAAGGGCGATCTGGCCAACGGCTCGACTTTTTGGGCCCAGGGCGGCGTCGCTGCCGTGCTGGACGATACCGATACTGTCGAATCCCACGTCGACGACACTCTGAACGCCGGCGGCGGTCTGTGCCATGAAGACGCGGTGCGCTTCACCGTCGAGCACAGCCGCGAAGCCATCCAGTGGCTGATCGACCAGGGGGTGCCGTTCACCCGCGACGAACAGTCCGGCACCGAAGACGGCGGTTTCGAATTCCACCTGACCCGCGAAGGCGGCCACAGCCATCGGCGCATCATCCATGCCGCGGACGCAACCGGCGCAGCGATTTTCACCACCCTCCTCGCCCAGGCCAAAGAACGCAGCAACATCGAACTGCTGGAGCAGCGAGTTGCCGTTGACCTGATCACCGAACGCCGTCTGGGTATGAGTGGCGAGCGCTGCCTCGGCGCCTACGTGCTCAATCGCGCAACCGGCGAAGTCGACACCTACGGCGCACGCTTCGTGATCCTCGCGTCCGGCGGCGCCGCCAAGGTCTACCTCTATACCAGTAACCCCGACGGCGCCTGCGGTGACGGCATCGCCATGGCCTGGCGCTCGGGCTGCCGAGTGGCGAACCTGGAATTCAACCAGTTCCACCCCACTTGCCTGTACCACCCACAGGCCAAAAGTTTCCTGATCACAGAAGCCTTGCGTGGTGAAGGCGCGCACCTGAAGCTGCCCAACGGCGAACGGTTCATGCCTCGCTTCGACAAACGTGCCGAACTGGCGCCACGCGACATCGTCGCCCGCGCCATCGACCATGAAATGAAACGCCTGGGCGTCGACTGCGTGTACCTCGACATCAGCCACAAGCCTGAAGCCTTCATCAAAAGCCACTTCCCGACCGTCTACGAACGTTGCCTGGGCTTCGGCATCGACATCACCAGGCAGCCGATCCCGGTCGTACCGGCGGCGCACTACACCTGTGGTGGGGTGATGGTCGATCAACACGGTCGCACCGATGTGCCGGGGCTGTACGCGATCGGCGAAACCAGCTTCACCGGCCTGCACGGGGCCAACCGCATGGCCAGCAACTCGCTGCTCGAATGCTTCGTCTATGCCCGCTCGGCGGCAGCGGACATTCTTGCGCAACTGGATAACGTCACTGCGCCAACCGCCCTGCCCGAGTGGGACGCCAGCCAGGTCACCGATTCCGATGAGGACGTGATCATCGCCCACAACTGGGATGAGCTGCGCCGCTTCATGTGGGACTACGTGGGCATCGTGCGCACCAATAAACGCTTGCAACGGGCGCAGCACCGCGTGCGTCTGTTGCTGGACGAGATCGACGAGTTCTACAGCAACTATAAAGTCAGCCGCGACCTGATCGAGCTGCGTAATCTGGCGCAAGTCGCCGAACTGATGATCTGCTCAGCCATGGAGCGCAAGGAAAGTCGCGGTCTGCATTACACCCTCGACTATCCGAACCTGTTGCCCGAGGCGCTCGACACTATTCTGGTGCCGCCCACCTACGCCGGCTGAACTTGAGCCGCACTCGCAGGCGACGGTGCAGATCCGCCGCCTGCGAGTCCCGCGGTATACAGATCGAGCGCACCCGCCGCTCGCCGCGCAAACGAAAGCGCAACACCACGATCAACGGCAACGCCAGGCTGTCCGGGCGCAGCTGCACCGCTTGCCAGTCGCCCGCCTGATTCCACAACTGCCAGCCATCGGCGTCGCGGCGCAATCCGCAAAAAGCCTGCGGATGCTTCAGCAGAATCTGCCGTGGCACCACCCACGCAGCGTGCAGCAGACAGGCGAAGGCCCCAAGCAGACAGGCCCAGAGTGGAATCGTCAAAAGAAACAACACACCCAGAGCGAACGACTGGGCCAACAGATATGCCGCCAGCAACTGCCGTGAGGCATGCCAGCGGCATTCGAACGTGTTACTTGGGCTGAACACGGTCCAGGATCATCCGGACCATGCGCTGCAGCTCAGGGTCTTCAGATTCGCTGCGCTCCATGAACCAGCCGAACATGTCCTGATCCTCGCAGGTCAGCAGACGCACATACAAGTCGCGATCGACCTGATTGAGGTGCGGATAGACCTCTTGCACGAACGGCACCAGCAGCACGTCAAGTTCCAGCATGCCGCGACGGCTGTGCCAGAAGAGGCGATTGAGTTCAACTTGTTCGACCATGGAGCCCTCCTCAAATAGGCGCGCAGTATACAGCCCCGGCGCGGGTCGCACAGTCGGCTTTGGTCGGGCACCACCGATCCTTTATCAACTACCCATTTCAACAACGCGCCCTTATGATGTGCCCCAGACTTTTTTACCCTGCGATGACCCATGGCCGATTCTGCTTTTTTCTGCACCCTGTCTCATGAAGGCGTACTCGCGGTTCGCGGCGTGGATGCCGGCAAATTCCTGCAAGGCCAATTGACCTGCAACATCAATTACCTCAGCGACAGCCAGGCCAGCCTGGGCGCGCGCTGCACGCAAAAAGGCCGGATGCAGTCGAGCTTCCGCATTCTGCTCGAAGGTGACGGCGTGCTGCTGGCGATGGCCAGCGAACTGCTGGAGCCGCAACTGGCGGACCTGAAAAAGTACGCGGTGTTCTCCAAATCCAAGTTGACCGACGAAAGCGCCGCCTGGGTGCGTTTTGGCCTGGAGCATGGCGACACAGCGTTGGCCAGCCTGGAGCTGAACCTGCCAAGTGAAACCGACAGCGTAGTGCGCAATGCAGGCCTGATCGCGATTCGCGTCTCGCCGGATCGCGCCGAACTCTGGGTACCGGCCGATCAAGCCGACGTCATCAAGGCCAAACTGGCCGCCGCCCTGCCTGAAGGCGATCTGAACCAATGGTTGCTGGGGCAGATCCGCGCCGGTATCGGTCAGGTCATGCCGAGCACCCGCGAGCTGTTCATCCCGCAGATGCTCAACCTGCAGGCCGTCGGTGGCGTGAGTTTCAAGAAAGGTTGCTACACCGGCCAGGAAATCGTCGCGCGCATGCAGTACCTGGGCAAGCTCAAGCGTCGCCTCTATCGCGTGCAACTGGACGCGAGCGAACTGCCGGAGCCGGGCACCCCGCTGTTCGCCCCGAGCCACAACAGCGCCATCGGCGAAGTGGTGATTGCGGCCCGCGCCGCAGAAAAGATTGAACTGCTGGCGGTGTTGCAGGCCGAAGCTGCCGAAGCGGGTGATCTGCACCTGGGCGCCCTCGAAGGGCCAGCCCTGCATTTGCTCGACCTGCCCTACGAACTGGATCGCGACCGCGAAATCCAGCGCTGATCGCAGCTTTTGTTGCAACACCCTAGAGAAACTACATGAGCGAGCTGGCGGATAAGGTCCAACAGGATTTGGTTGAGGCCATCGATAACGATGACCTGGTTCTGCCAACGTTACCGGAAGTGGCCCTGCAAATTCGCAAGGCCGCCGAAGACCCGGAGATCAGTGTCAGCGACCTGAGCAAAGTGATTGGCCGCGACACGGCGCTGTCGGCGCGCCTGATCAAAGTGGTCAACAGCCCGTTGCTGCGCGCGACCCAGGAAGTCACCGACCTGCACACCGCGATCACCCGGCTGGGGGTGAACTACAGCAGCAACCTGGCGATCGGGCTGGTGATGGAACAGATTTTCCACGCCCGCTCCGAGGTGGTCGAACAGAAGATGCGCGAAGTCTGGCGCAAGAGTCTGGAAATCGCCGGCGTCAGCTACGCCCTGTGCCGCCGTCACACCCAACTCAAACCTGATCAGGCGGCGCTGGGTGGACTGGTGCATCAGATCGGCGTGCTGCCGATCCTGACCTACGCCGAAGATCACTACGAACTGCTGTCGGACCCGGTCAGCCTCAACCATGTGATCGACCATATTCACCCGTTGCTGGGCGACAAGCTGTTGCGGGTCTGGGAATTTCCCGAGCAACTGGTGGCGTTGCCGGGGCTGTATCTGGATTTCAAACGCGACTCGGCACACCTCGATTACGTCGATCTGGTGCAGGTGGCGAGCCTGTATTGCCACAAGGACAGCGATCATCCGATTGCGCGGATTGACCCGCTCAGCGTGCCGGCATTCAGGAAGCTTGGGATCGATCCGGAGAACAAGCAATTGTGCGCGGATCTGGAAGAATCGCGAACGATGTTTTACTGACCTGTGGCGAGGGAGCTTGCTCCCGCTGGACTGCGAAGCAGCCCCTAAACCAGGCGGCTCCCTTCATCAGGCAAACCTTGCACTCATCACGACTGCTGGGCAGCCGAGCGGGAGCAAGCTCCCTCGCCACAACAGCCCTCTCGGCTGCTATCCGGCAATAAAACTCACCCGAACCTTCAAGCCGGCCTGCTCACCATCATGCAAGGTGATCTGCGCCAGATGCGCCCGGCAGATCTCTCCGACAATCGCCAGCCCCAGCCCTGAGCCCGCGACCTGCTGATTACGCCGGTAGAAGCGCTCGAATACCCGATCACGCTCTTCCAGCGGAATCCCCGGCCCGTCATCTTCAACCTCAAGCACCGCCGGCGCCGCGACCCGCAGAATCACGTTGCCGCCCGGTGGCGTGTGCGCCAGTGCGTTGTCCACCAGATTGCTCAGCAGTTCATTGAGCAACGTCGGTTCACCGCGCAGCCACACTGGCTCATCGGCCTCCAGCGCTAGCGCGACCCCGCGCGCATGGGCCAAGGGCGCCATGGCCATGCCCAGCTCGCGGGCCAACTGACTCAGATCGAGCAACTGCGCGCCGCCCTCGGCTATCGCCCGGGCACCGTTTTCCACCCGCGCAAGCGACAGCAGTTGATTGGCCAGATGGGTCAGGCGGTCGGTGCTTTGCGCAGAAGATTCCAGAGTTGTGCGCCAGGTTTCCGGTTCACTGGAACGCAGCCCCAACTCCAGCCGCGCCTTCAACGCCGCCAGTGGCGTGCGCAACTCGTGTGCAGCATCGGCGATGAACTGTGCCTGCCGCTCGAACTGCCCGCGCAAACGTTCAGTGAAGTGATTGAGCGCGCGCACCAGCGGCCACAATTCACGCTGTACTTCCACCAGCGGCAGTGGCCGCAAATCATCGGGCTGACGCTCCTCCACCGCCGTGCGCAAACGCTCCAGCGGGCGCAGCGCGGCACTCACCGCAAACCACACCAGCAACAAGGCGCCGATCGCGAGCATGCCCAGACGCAGCAGCGTATCGGCCGCCAGACTGCGGGCCATGCTGACTCGCGCCTCATCGGTTTCGGCGACACGGATTTCCGCCATGCCGTTCATGTTCGGTTCGGTGACCGCTTTGAGCAGGCTGACCACGCGCACGTTCTGCCCGCGATAGGTCGCGTTATAGAAGCGCGCGAGCGCTGGATAATCGTCGGTTCTCGGCGTACCGGGTGGCGGCCCGGGCAGGTTTTCGTAGCCGGAAATCAGCTTCTGGTGGATGTCGTTGACCTGGTAGTAAATCCGCCCGGCGCTGTCGTAAGCGAAGGTGTCCAGCGCCACGTAGGGCACGTCGGCGCTGAGCGTACCGTCGCGCTGCGACAGGCCGGCGGCGATGGTTCGCGCCGAGGCCAGCAGGGTTCGGTCGTAGGCCGTGTCAGCGGCTTCGCGCCCGTTCCAGTACGCGCTCAAACCACTGGCGAGCATCAATACCACCAGCAGCAGCGCGAGGTTCCACAGCAACCGCCAGCGCAGGCTGCTGGGCTTATGCATCGCGGCTTTCCAGCAGGTAACCAAGACCACGGAAGGTCACGATCGCCACCGGTTGGCCGTCGAGTTTCTTGCGCAGGCGATGCACGTAGATTTCGATGGCATCGGGGCTGGCTTCTTCGTCGAGGCCGAACACCTGAGCCGCCAGTTGCTCCTTGCTCATCACCCGTCCCGGGCGGGCGATCAACGCTTCGAGCACGGCTTGTTCGCGAGAGGTCAACGTGAGCAGTTCTTCGCCGAGGCTGAAGCGCCGGGTGTCGAGATCGTAGGCCAGTACGCCGCAGCGCTGCTGACGCTCGCCACCGAGCACACTGCGCCGCAGCAGGGCTTTGACCCGTGCTTCGAGCTCGGTCAGTTCGAACGGTTTGGCCAGGTAATCGTCGGCGCCGAGATTCAAGCCGTGTACGCGGTCCTTCACATCGCTGCGCGCCGTCAGCATCAACACCGGCAGGTTCTTGCCGCGTGCCCGCAGGCGCGCCAGCACCTCGAATCCGTCCATGCGCGGCAGGCCGACGTCGAGGATTGCCATCGCATATTCCTCGCTGCCCAGCGCCAGGTCGGCGGCCACGCCATCGTGCAACACGTCCACGGTCAGACCGGTGCTCTTGAGCGCCTGGGCGACGCTTTCGGCCAGTTGCAAATGGTCTTCGACGAGCAGAACACGCATGGATCTCTACCTCATTCAGGGATGGCCGACGCCACTCTTTGCCGCGGAGTTTACAGCCGCAACCGCCGCTGTGAAGCCCGAAACCCGCGAAATCCAGCTGAAAGGTTAGTGAAAGGTTAGCCCGTTAGAGTCCGGTCACGGACAGTTTCGACTGCCGTCGCTGCTGCCACACAGCGCTACGAAAAACGCCTCGAAGCGTTTTCGACCAATAAGAACAATAAACGGAGTACACCCGCATGCCGTCCTTGCAGACCAAGGCTTCTACGCCTGTTCGTCCTTCTCGTTTGCGCCACGCCACCCTCGCCAGCACCGCTGCCCTCGCCGGTTTTTCGCCGCTGAGCTACGCCGACTTCATCAAAGACAGTTCCGCCACCTTCGAAACCCGCAACATGTACTTCAACCGCGACTTTCGCGACGGCACCAGTGCCCAGCAAAGCAAGCGTGATGAATGGGCGCAGGGTTTCATGCTCAACCTGCAATCGGGTTACACCGACGGCACCGTGGGGTTCGGTGTCGATGCGCTAGGCATGTTGGGCGTCAAACTTGATTCGAGCCCGGATCGTACCGGCACCGGCCTGCTGCCGACCCACGATGACGGGCGCGCGGCGAACGAATACTCGAAAGTCGGCCTGACCGGCAAAGTGAAAATCTCCGCCACCGAACTGAAAATCGGCAGCCTGATTCCCGAACTGCCGATCCTCAAACCGAATGACGGGCGCATCCTGCCGCAGACCTTTGAAGGCGGCTTGCTGACCTCCAAAGAGATCAAGAACCTGACCTTCACCGGCGGGCGTCTGGAGAAAGCCAAGGATCGCGACAGCACCGATTTCGAGGACATTGCCCTCAACAACAAGAACAGCCGTTTTGCCGGCACTGCGGCTGGCAAGCATTTCGACTTTGCCGGCGTGGACTACAAGTTCACCGACAAGATCACCGGCAGCTACCACTTCGCCCAGCTCGATGAAGTCTACAACCAGCACTTCTTCGGCCTCGTTGCCTCGCGGCCAATGGGACCGGGCACCTTCGCCACCGACCTGCGCTTTGCCGTCAGTGACGATCAGGGCGCGGCCCGGGGTGGCGAGATCGATAATCGCTCGCTCAACGGTCTGGTCAGCTACGCCCTGAGCGGCCACAAGTTCACCGCCGGTTATCAGCACATGTCCGGCGACAGCGCCTTCCCGTATGTCGATGGCAGCGACCCGTACCTGGTCAACTTCGTGCAGATCAACGACTTCGCCGGCGCCGAAGAACGCTCGTGGCAAGCGCGCTACGACTTCGACTTCGCCCGCCTCGGCATCCCCGGCCTGTCGTTCATGAGCCGTTACCTGAGCGGTGACAACATCAAGCTCAAGAACGGTGAAGAAGGCAAAGAGTGGGAGCGCAACACCGAGATCAAATATGTAGTACAAAGCGGCGCCCTGAAGGACGTTGCGCTGCGTTTGCGTAATGCCACTTACCGTTCCAACTACTCGGCTCGCGATGCGGATGAAGTGCGGTTGCTGGTGAGCTATAGCGTTGCTCTTTGGTAATTGATTGAAATGCCGGAGTGTTGAAGATCAAAAGATCGCAGCCTGCGGCAGCTCCTACAAAAAGCCCTACAACAACAAGACTGTGGAGAAACCAATGAATTTGTCACTGCGTAAAGTTGCTCTGGCCGCTGGCGTCATGCTGTTCGCCGGCCAGCTGATGGCCGAACCGAAACGTCCGGAATGCATCGCCCCGGCCTCCCCCGGCGGTGGTTTCGACCTGACCTGCAAACTGGCGCAGAGTGCGCTGGTCAATGAAAAACTGCTGACCAAACCGATGCGCGTGACCTACATGCCCGGCGGTGTCGGCGCGGTGGCGTACAACGCGGTCGTCGCCCAGCGTCCGGCCGATGCCGGCACGCTGGTGGCGTGGTCCAGCGGTTCGTTGCTGAACCTGGCGCAGGGCAAGTTCGGTCGTTTTGATGAAACCAATGTGCGCTGGCTGGCCGCCGTCGGCACCAGTTACGGCGCCATCGCGGTGAAAAGCGACTCGCCTTACAAGACCCTGGACGATCTGGTCAAAGCCCTGAAGAAAGATCCGAGCTCCGTGGTCATCGGCTCCGGCGGCACCGTCGGCAGCCAGGACTGGATGCAGACCGCACTGATCGCCAAGGCTGCCGGGATCAACCCGCGTGACCTGCGTTACGTCGCGCTCGAAGGTGGCGGCGAAATCGCTACTGCACTGCTCGGCGGTCATATCCAGGTCGGCAGCACCGACATTTCCGACTCCATGCCGCACATCCAGAGCGGCGACATGCGTCTGCTCGCGGTGTTCGCCGACAAGCGCATCGACGAGCCGGAAATGAAAGACATCCCGACGGCTCGTGAGCAAGGCTACGACATCGTCTGGCCGGTGGTGCGTGGTTTCTACCTCGGGCCAAAAGTCAGCGACGAAGACTACGCCTGGTGGAAAGACGCCTTCGACAAACTGCTGGCCTCGGAAGAGTTCGCCAAGCTGCGCGATCAGCGTGAACTGTTCCCGTTCGCCATGACCGGCCCGGAGCTGGACACCTACGTGAAGAAGCAGGTCGCGGACTACAAAGTGCTGGCCAAAGAGTTCGGCCTGATTCAGTGATCGTCTCTGTCTAGCGGCTGCGGCCTCGCGCATCGAGGCCTCGGCACAGGAGTTTCCCATGCTCTTACAACGCATTTTCGCCTCGGTGCTATTGCTGGCCTGCGTCGGCCTGGCCCTGATGGCGTGGCCGTATCAAGCGGCTTTTTCTTATGAACCGGTGGGCCCGCGCGCCTTTCCTCTGCTCATGCTCGGCCTGATGGGCGTGGCGCTGCTGTACATGGTGTTCCGCCCGGCACCGATCAAACACAGTGAAGACGAGCCGCCACTGGATCGCCAAACCCTGACCAAGATCGGCATCTGCGTGCTGTTGCTGCTGGTCTTCGCCGGTCTGTTCGAACCGCTGGGCTTCATCCTCAGCAGCATCCTGATCGGCATCCCGATGGCGCGCCTGTATGGCGGTCGCTGGCTGCCGAGCATTGTGGTGACAACGTTGATGGCCATCGGTCTGTACCTGCTGTTCGACCGTCTGATGGACGTTCCACTGCCGCTGGGCCTGCTCGACGTTCTGGAGAACTGATATGGATACTCTCGGTTATTTGGGTCAGGGCTTCGGCGTCGCGCTGAGTCCGTACAACCTGGTCACGGCCCTGACCGGCACGCTGATCGGCACCGTGGTCGGGCTGTTGCCGGGCCTGGGCCCGATCAATGGCGTGGCCCTGCTGATCCCGATCGCCTTCGCCCTCGGCCTGCCACCGGAGTCGGCGCTGATTCTGCTGGCGGCGGTGTATCTGGGTTGCGAATACGGCGGGCGGATCAGCTCGATCCTGCTGAACATTCCGGGCGAAGCCTCCACCGTGATGACCACCCTCGACGGCTATCCGATGGCGCGTCAAGGTCTGGCCGGTGTCGCCCTGTCGCTGTCGGCGTGGAGCTCGTTCATCGGTGCGTTCATCGCCACTTGCGGCATGGTGCTGTTCGCCCCGTTGCTGGCGAAATGGGCGATTGCCTTCGGCCCGGCGGAATACTTCGTGTTGATGGTGTTCGCGATTGTCTGTCTCGGCGGCATGGCCGGTGATCGTCCGCTGAAGACCTTTATTGCGGCGCTGATCGGCCTGTTCCTGTCGACCGTCGGCATCGACGCCAACAGCGGTGTTTATCGCTTCACCGGCGACAACATTCACCTGACCGACGGCATCCAGTTCGTGGTGTTGGTGCTGGGTCTGTTCTCGGTGAGCGAAATCCTTCTGCTCCTGGAAAAAACCCATCGCGGCCAGGAAGCGGTGAAGGCCACCGGGCGCATGATGTTCAACTTCAAGGAAGCGGCGTCGGTGTTCGTGGTGAACATCCGTTGCGGCCTGCTGGGTTTCATCATGGGCGTGTTGCCGGGTGCCGGCGCGACGCTGGCCAGTGCCGTGGCCTACATGACCGAAAAACGCATCGCCGGTACTGGCGGCAAATTCGGTCAGGGTGACGCCCGTGGCCTCGCCGCTCCGGAAACCGCGATCGGCGCGTCGGCCTGCGGCGCGCTGGTGCCGATGCTGACCCTCGGTGTACCCGGTTCCGGCACCACAGCGGTGATGATCGGCGCCCTGTCGCTGTACAACATCACCCCGGGGCCGCTGTTGTTCCAACAGCAACCGGATATCGTCTGGGGCCTGATCGCTTCGCTGTTCATCGCCAACATCATGCTGGTGATCCTCAACATCCCGATGATCCGCATCTTCACCCGCATCCTCGCCGTGCCGAACTGGGCACTGGTGCCGGTGATCGCGATCATCACCGGGATCGGCGTCTACGCCGTGCATGCGACCACGTTCGACCTGTTCCTGATGGTCGGCATCGGTATCTTCGGCTACATCCTGCGCAAGCTGGATTTCCCGCTGTCGCCAGTACTGCTGGGCTTCATTCTCGGCGGGCTGATGGAGCAGAACCTGCGTCGTGCGCTGTCGATCTCCAACGGTGCGCTGGAAATCCTCTGGTCGAGCCCGATCACTTTCGGTGTGTGGATCCTGACCGCGATCATGTTGCTGCTGCCGCTGCTGCGTATCTGGCGTAAACGTTCGGCTGCGCAACGCGCCATCGCCGATGTCTGATCGCTCCTCCCTCAGAAGCTGGTGGGCGACCCCGCTGGTCGGTCTGCTTGGCGGTTTTATCGCCAGCCAGATCGGCTGGCCGCTGCCGTGGATGGTCGGCTCGTTGCTGGCGATCATCCTCGTGCGCTGCCTCACTCCGTGGCAACTCACGGAAATCCCCGGCGGGCGCAAATGCGGCCAATGGATTGTCGGCATCGGCATCGGCCTGCACTTCACCCCGCTGGTGATGGAGCAGGTGCTGAGTCATTTCGGTTTGATCTTCTTCGGTGCGCTGGTCACCAGCCTGTCGGCAGTGGTCGGCGTGTGGTTGATGCGCCGCACCGGCGAGGATCGCGCCACGGCGTTTTTCTCAAGCATGCCCGGCGGCTCCGGGGAGATGGTCAACCTCGGCGCACGCAATGGCGCGCTGCTCAGCCATGTCGCGGCGGGGCAGAGTCTGCGGGTGCTGGTGGTGGTGCTGTGCGTGCCGGCCGCGTTCAAGTATCTGCTGGGCGACGGCACGCCGATTTCCCACGCTGGCAACGTCGATTGGCGCTGGCTGGCGATTCTGTTTCCTGCGGGCGCCCTGCTCGCCTGGCTCTGGCAGCGTTTGCGTCAACCCAATCCGTGGTTGTTCGGCCCGTTGCTGGTCAGTGCTACGGTGAGCATTGCCTGGGATCTGCACATCGGTCTGCCGGACGGTGGCAGCCAGATCGGCCAGTGGCTGATCGGCAGCGGGCTGGGCTGTCACTTCAATCGACAGTTCTTCCGCCGCGCACCGTCATTCATGGGCAGGACATTGATCGGCACGGCGCTGACCATGTTGATCGCCACATTGGCGGCGTTGGGCTTGAGCGCGCTGACCCATCTGGATTTGCGCTCGCTGACGTTGGGCATGATGCCCGGGGGGATTGCCGAGATGAGTCTGACGGCGGAGACCCTGCAACTGTCGGTGCCGCTGGTGACGGCGATGCAGGTGATGCGCTTGCTGTTCGTGCTGTTTCTGGCGGAACCGTTGTTCAAGTACTGGAACCGTAATCCCGAGTAACACCGAGTCACTGTGGCGAGGGAGCTTGCTCCCGCTGGGCTGCGCAGCAGACCCGAGATCCTTGAATCGGGTGCTTCTGGCACACCGAAATCACAGGTTTTGCGGCTGCTGCGCAGCCGAGCGGGAGCAAGCTCCCTCGCCACAGATTTACTCAGCCAGTCAAATCGGCGGCAACCGCCACTCGATCGGCGCTTCACCGTTCTGCTCAAGAAACTTGTTGGTCCGGCTGAAATGTCCGCACCCCAAAAATCCACGATAAGCCGACAACGGCGACGGATGCACCGAGGTCAGCACCAGGTGCTTGGTCGCATCGATCAGCTTCTGCTTGCTCTGCGCATGCGCCCCCCACAGCATGAACACCAGGTGCGGCTGGCGTTCGCTGACCAGTTCGATGATCCGGTCGGTGAAGAACTGCCAGCCCTTGTCCTTGTGCGCGTTGGCATTGGCGCGCTCGACGGTCATGGTGGTGTTGAGCATCAACACACCCTGATCGGCCCAGCTCTGCAGGTAACCGTGGTTGGGGATGTCGATGTTCAGGTCGCGTTTCAGCTCTTTGTAGATGTTGACCAGCGACGGCGGCGCCGGCACGCCCGGTTGCACCGAAAAGCACAAGCCGTGGGCCTGGCCCGGGCCGTGGTACGGGTCCTGGCCGAGGATCACCACTTTGACTTTATCCAGCGGCGTCGAATTCAGCGCGTTGAAAATCAGCGGTCCCGGCGGGTAGATTTCCTTGCCGGCCGCCCGCTCCTGCTGCAGAAAAGTGCGCAACTCTGCCATGTAAGGCTGGTCGAACTCAGCACGCAGTGCCTCCTTCCAGCTCGGTTCGAGTTTGATACGGTCGTCAGCAGTCATGGTCATACCCGGCAAAAACAATGGGGCGAACCCTAGGAAAGCCGACCACGCTTGTCAATTGATCTGACGCAGATCCGGCACTTTCCCACACAGCGATCATACTGAACGCTCAAATTCCCGATCGAGGTCACGATGAATCTGCACTTCGAAGAACTCACCGGCACCGACGGCGCTCGCCTCGGGATCGCCAGCCTGGATGCTGAAAAGTCGCTCAACGCGCTGTCCTTGCCGATGATCAACGCCCTGAGCGACAAACTGAACGCCTGGGCCAAGGATTCACAAATCGTCTGCGTGCTGCTGCGCGGCAACGGTGCCAAGGCGTTCTGCGCCGGCGGCGAGGTGCGCAGTCTGGTGGAAGCCTGCCGCGCCCACCCCGGCGAAGTCCCGCCACTGGCCGCACAGTTTTTCGCCGCCGAGTATCGCCTGGACTACAACCTGCACACCTACCCCAAACCGCTGATCTGCTGGGGCCACGGTTACGTGCTCGGCGGCGGCATGGGCCTGTTGCAAGGCGCGAGCACCCGAATTGTCACGCCGAGCAGTCGCCTGGCGATGCCGGAGATCACCATTGGTCTGTACCCGGACGTGGGCGCCAGCTGGTTTCTGTCACGGTTGCCGGGCAAGCTCGGTCTGTTTCTTGGCCTGACCGGCGCGCACATGAACGGGCGCGATGCCATCGATCTGGATCTGGCCGATCGCTTCCTGCTTGAAGAACAGCAACCGCAACTGATCGAAGGCCTGCTGCAACTGAATTGGCAGGAACAGACCGACATGCAGCTCAACAGTCTGTTCAAGGCCCTGCAACAGGAAGCCGTGGGGCAGATGCCCGAAGCGCAGTGGTTGCCGCGCCGTCAGCAGATCGACGAACTGCTCGACGTCAGCGACGTCACCTGCGCCTGGAAAGCCATCAGCCTGCAACGCGACAGCAGCGACCCGCTGATCGCCCGCGCCGCGAACACCCTGAGCGAAGGCTCGCCGCTGACCGCGCATCTGGTCTGGGAACAGATCCTCCGCGCTCGCTACCTGTCGCTGGCCGAAGTGTTTCAGATGGAATACACCCTGAGCCTCAATTGCTGCCGGCACCCGGAATTCAGCGAAGGCGTGCGCGCACGATTGATAGACAAGGATCAGAAACCGCACTGGCATTGGCCGGACATCAATAACGTCCCGGAGGCGGTGGTCGAGGCGCATTTTCACAAGGTCTGGGAAGGTCGGCATCCGTTGGCCGATTTGACGGTTTACTGATTGCCCGGCAAATCGCAGGCACAAAAAAGCGGCGCTCAATGCGCCGCTTTTTTGTTTGCGGATGATTACCAGCGACCGCCTCGCCCGCCGTGGTCACCGCGGTTACCGTGATGGTCACGGCCGCCACGGTCACGATCCCAACCCCCACCACGGTGACCGTCCCAACGGCCACGATCATTGTCGTGCCAGCGGCGGCTCTCGTAGTAGCGCGGCGCTGGTTGGTAGTAACGTGGCGCCGAGTAATAACGCGGAGCCGGTTGGTAGTAACGCGGGGCCGCCTGGTAGTAGCGCGGGGCCGAGTAGTAGGTGCTGCCACCGCTGTAATAGGTGCCGCCAGTGTTGTAGTACGCCGGAGCGGGTGAGGTGTAGACCTCTGAGCTGTAATAACTGTCTGCGTAGGAGTAGGGAGCGCAACCGGCAACGGAAAACATCATCGCAGCAAGTAGAAGAATTCGTCGATACATGGCGGCCTCCTGGACCGCGGGTAGCCGCACCAGCGACGCTGGCAGGCATCAGTCGTTTATTCGGTGACTGACGAAACATCTGACAGCGTTTTCCGAATCTGGTGCGCTTTCGTAACAAGTTGAAACATGTGATTGATGAAATCCTGTTCATTTGGAAAACACTTTCATTCAACCGCCGATCAGTGGTGCCCGCCGTGATAACCGCCGCCGTGATAACCGCGTCCATAACCACCGCGATAACCGTAGCCGCCATAGTAATAATGCCCGCCACCGTAGTAGCGCGGTCCGTAATAACCGCCGTAGTAATACGGCGAATAATAGCCGGGGTAGTAGTAAGTGGCGGGGTAAGCGTCGTAAGGCCCGGCGTAGTAATAACAACCGGACAGACCCAGGCCGAGCACCGCTCCCAACAGCACCCGGCGCAACAGTTTTGAATTACCCATGACGGCCTCCTGAAAGACCCACGACCGCAGCAGGACAGCGCAGCCGACACAGTTTTTGACTGTCAGGTCCGGGGCGAGTGCCGGGCGCGGAAAGGCTTCAGATCAGCGGCGTCAGTCACACTGAAAATCCTCTGTGGTAGCAGGTTTGCTCCCACAGTTGGCCTGCGAGCTTGCACAGGCTACCGTCCCGGGCCGATCATGCGATGCAACGGGCCAAGCAAACCGGCCGTAACCGCACCTGCGTGGAAATGCCTCACCCGACTTATGCCTGATTCCGACACTAAACCCGACCTCTGCCCGGCCTGCGGCGCCCGCAACGACTGCAGCCTTGCCGACCCGCGCAACGCTGACCGAGCCTGCTGGTGCTACGGCGTGAGCATTGATCCGGCAGTCCTCGAGGCGCTGCCAGCGGCGCTGCGCGACAAATCCTGCCTATGCCCGCGCTGCGCTCAGGTCGAAGCGCAACTGCAAGCAGCGGCTCGGCCAATCCCGTAAGATGCGCGACCCTTTTTTCCGCCGATTCCTGACCATGCGCGTCGACCGTTTTCTCAGCAACCTGCCCCGCTATAACCGTCAGCAGGTTCGCCTGTTGCTGGTGGAAAAGCGTGTGCGGATCGACGGAAAAGTCGTCAGCGACCCGCACAGCGAAGTGCTGGAGTTCAGCCGCGTCGAAGTCGACGAAGAAGTCCTGCAACTCGGCAAACCGGCGCGCTACTTCATGCTGCACAAACCGCCCGGCTGCGTCAGCGCCACCCGCGATCCGCAACACCCGACCGTGCTCGATCTGATCGATGAGCCGGACAAGGACGACCTGCACATCGCCGGGCGCCTCGACTTCAACACCACCGGGCTGATGCTGATCACCAACGATGGCAGCTGGTCGCGACGCCTGACCCAACCGCAGACCAAACTGCCGAAGGTCTATTACGTCGAGACCGAACAGCAGATCGGGCCGCAATACGCCCTCACGTTTGCCGAGGGCATCTACTTCGCTTTCGAAAACCTGACCACGCAACCGGCGCGACTCGAAGTGCTCGGCCCGCGAGTGGCGCGCCTGAGTATCATCGAGGGTCGCTACCATCAGGTGAAGCGCATGTTTGGTCACTTCAACAACAAAGTCTTGCGCCTGCACCGCGAATCCATGGGCCCGCTGTCGCTGGATAACGCGCTAAAACCGGGCGAGTACCGCGCTTTGCGCACCGAAGAGATCCATTTGTTCTAAGCCGGCGACCGCTCAGCAGAAGTTGTCGAACAATTTACCAACGGCACTTGCGCGATCCCGCTCCCACTGCTTGAATCAGGACGTCGGCCAAATTGTGACCGATGAGTCACAACATACTTCCAAGAAACTTTTTGCCGGTCGTCAGCCCTTGGGTTGCGCCTCAGCCGGCAGACTGCCCGCCAATAACAACACCCGTCGACCGCAGTCATGGATCGACATGGGCCAAGCACATTCCAGGCGTATGCCTACCTGTCACAAAGCTCGTGCAATCTCTATTTGCGCGCATACCCGCTTGCTTGCCAGGAGTCTTATGACATGAGGCCAGAAATCGCTGTGCTGGATATACAGGGTCAGTATCGGGTTTACACGGAGTTCTATCGCGCAGACGCCGCAGAAAAGACCATCATCCTGGTCAACGGCTCGATGGCCACGACTGCGTCGTTTGCACAGACTGTGAAAAACCTGCACCCGCAATTCAACGTGGTTTGCTACGACCAACCCTACGCGGGCAAGTCGAAAATCCACAACCGTCACGAGAAACATCTGACCAAGGAAGTCGAAGGGCTGATCTTGCTGGAGTTGATCGACCATTTCGGCGCCGAACACGTGCTGTCGTTTTCCTGGGGTGGTGCGGCGACTCTGGTTGCCCTGTCCCACCAGCCGCGGCGTATCGAGAAAGCCGTGATCAGCTCGTTCTCGCCGGTGATCAACGCACACATGCTTGATTACCTTGAGCGCGGTGTCGATTACCTCGGCCAGCGTGACGGCGACCGCGTCGGGCACCTGGTCAACAGCACTATCGGCAAACACCTGCCGTCACTGTTCAAGCGCTTCAACTATCGCCACGTCAGCAGCCTGGCCGAGCACGAATACGGGCAGATGCACTTCCACATCAATGACGTACTGCACAGCGATCGTCAGTGCTATTTGAATGCCGCGAAGAAGATCAACGTGCCGGTGCTGTTCCTCAACGGCGAATGGGATGAATACACCGCCGCCGAAGACGCCCGGATATTCGGCAACCATGTGGCGCACAGCACCTTCACCACGCTGCAGGCCACCGGCCACTTCCTCGACATGGAGCACAAGGCTGCGTGCCGCGATAGCCAGAACGCCCTGCTCGGTTTCCTGAAACCGTCACAACAGTCGAGCCGAACGCGCTACTCGTTCGTCCAGGATCACCATGCATTGGCCATTTGAAAAAGCGTCGGCGCGTGCGAGTCTGTGGGGCTGAAAAACCAGCATGGACTGTCCTGCAGATTCGCCCGCGGATGACCGTTTTCAATGCTGTAACGCGCTGCGAGCAAAAGAAAAACTTCAAATCTGCGCCCGACTCTGGTACAAAGTCAGCCGCTCTGAGCGGGTATAGTTTAGTGGCAAAACGAAAGCTTCCCAAGCTTTAGTTGAGGGTTCGATTCCCTCTACCCGCTCCACTCAATCAGGTCTCACGTTGTGTCATGACGGGGGATGCAGGAACAGAAAAAACCGGCCTACAGGGCCGGTTTTTTTGTGTCCGGGATTTTGTGGGAAGGCACCATGAATGATGATTCTCCTGACTCGGACCTCTCCTCAACCAAATTTGAATAATTCCATTTTTCTGTGGGTTATTGCGATTTTTAAAAGATAAGCCACAATAAACAGGAATAACGCATGGATGACAAATTCCTGGATAAATCCAGAATTACCGGGTTTAAAGTAGCTTTTGAGGTGTAAGACCCATTATGTTGGATTTGAGCCTTAGCAAGCCAAGTGAGATCGTCAAGCGGATCTGTGAACGCCTGCGCACTGATCGACTCGCTCTGGAGATGACACAAGCAGATGTGGCCGCACGTGCCGGCATCGGAACCAACACGGTATCCAATCTTGAGGCCGGGCGTAATGTGGGCTTCGAAAATCTGGTGCGCGTCGCCATGGTACTTGGACGCAGCAAGGAACTCGAAAACCTGTTCTTGCCAAAGCTTGAAACTCTGGACGACATCCTGCGCTACGAAAACAGTGCCAAGCGTTACCGCATCAAAAGGAAATCCGACAATGCTTGAGAAAGTAGACGTCTACTACGAGGGTTGGGGTGACCATTGGCGGTGGGGCACACTGGCTTCCACCGCAGCGCTGACCGGCCGTCCGCTGGTGGTGTTTGAGTACAGCGACGAAGCGAAAAAAAGAGGACTCGAACTTTCGTCCCTGAAACTTCCTTTACAAGGCGCAAAATTAAGCCGGGATTTCCCGCAACATCAGTTGGGATTGCCAGGCCCCGTCTATGACTCGCTGCCCGACGGTTGGGGCATGCTGCTGATGGATCGTCTATTCAAACGTCGCGGCCTGAATCCCGCACGCATCGGCCCCTTGGAGCGACTGGCCTACATTGGCAACAATGCCATGGGCGCCATGTCGTTCAAGCCTGTGGCGCCTGAGGTGCTAGAACCGCAGATGCATGTTCCCATTGAATTGCTTGCAGCCGAAGTGCAACAAGTGCTCAAAGGTGAAGGGGGTGAGCTTCTTCAGAAGTTGTTGCTGGTGGGAGGATCTCCGCAAGGTGCCAGACCAAAAGCTCTGGTCTATCGCGATCCTGATACCGGGACGTTCACCACTGCCGCCACTCCGGCTTTTGAAGCATGGCTGGTGAAATTCCCGGCCCAGCACGAACACCCCGAAGTGTGCGCTATCGAAATGGTTTATGCCGAGTGCTTGCGCCTCTGCGGCATTCAAACACCAGACACGCAATACTTCAGTCTGTCAGACGGAATGGCTGCCTTCGCCAGCAGACGGTTTGATCGACAGGACGGACTACGCGTCCCCATGCAGAGTCTCGCAGCCTTTACCGGTGCAGATTTTCGCTCTCCTGGGGCATTGGACTATGTCAACTTCCTGCGCGCCACCCAAAGATGTACCAATGATGTACGTGAAAAAGCACGGGCGTTCGAGCGTGCTGTTTTCAACGTCGCGTTCCACAACCGGGATGATCATCCCAAGAACTTTGCCTACACCATGTCGCGAGCTGGCGATTGGAAACTAGCCCCGGCCTACGATGTGACCTTTTGCGAGGGGCCGGGTGGGTATCACCAGATGGATGTGATGGGCGAAGCGCTGGAAATCGACCGAAAGGCCATGCTTGGACTGGCAGAAGAAGCGGAGGTTGGTGCCTATGAGGCAGGAGTTATCATTGAGCGCTTTTGCGACGTATCCAGCCAATTCTCGACTGTGGCAAATGATCGTTATCCTGGCGTGATCACTCAGGAAACCCTGCGTACCATTCAAAGCCGAATTGATCACAACATCAAGTTGTTGCGATGACTGCATATCCTTGCAAATCACACTTTTTGAAACCCTGAAGATTTTTCCGACATTACAGATCCACAACACACCCACGGTTCTCACCGTCCCCACGACCCGCTAGCATTTCCACCTCACCCACCACCCTCCCCCCTGCGCGTCCATCGACGAATACGCGTTTTGACTTTCGAGGGACTCCATGGCGCGGCCACCTTGCCGCTGATGACCGAACTCAAAAGAGCACTTCCCCCATGACGCAAAACATTTACGACGACCCCGAATTTTTTCACGGTTACAGCCAGATGAACCGTTCAATCGGCGGCCTCGATGCTGCGCCGGAGTGGCCGGCACTCAAGGCTTTGCTGCCATCGATACACGATTTGCATGTGGTCGACCTCGGCTGCGGCTATGGCTGGTTCAGCCGATGGGCCAGTGAGCACGGTGCCGCCCATGTACTGGGGCTGGATGTCTCGGAAAAGATGCTCGAGCGGGCGTGCGAAACCACTGCGGCGGCGAACATCCGCTATGAACGCGCCGATCTTGAGCATCTCGACTTGCCGGCCTGCAGTTTCGATCTGGCCTACAGTTCGCTGGCGCTGCATTACATCAAGGACCTGCCAGGGTTGTTCGCTCGTCTGTACGTAGCGTTGAAACCGGGTTCGCATTTTGTGTTCTCCATCGAACACCCGATCTTCATGGCCCCGCGCAATCCGGGCTGGCTGGTCGACAGCGACGGTCACAAGCGCTGGCCGCTGGACAGTTATCAAATGGAAGGCGAGCGGGTGACCCACTGGCTGGCCGACGGGGTGATCAAGCAGCATCGCACGATTGGCACGCTGTTGAATTCGTTGATCGCGGCGGGCTTTGCCATTCGCCATGTCAATGAATGGGGGCCGAGCGATGCGGAGGTGGCGGCGCAACCGGCGCTGGCGGAAGAGCGGGAGCGGCCGATGATGATGTTGGTGGCGGTGCAGCGCTAACTCGCGAAACATGCATTGTGGCGAGGGAGCTTGCTCCCGCTGGGGCGCGAAGTGCCCCGAAGCCCTTGGGCCTGCTTCGCAGTCCAGCGGGAGCAAGCTCCCTCGCCACAGAATTGTTGTTTGCCCTTAGCGAGTCGCGACGATAAATAGCCGAGGAAACGGCAACAGCACCGAACCATCCGGCAACGCCGGATACGCCTCTGCAACGGCCGCCAGGTACTGCTGCAGATACTGCGTCTGCTCCTCTTCGCTCAGCGGGCTCAGAAACGGAATCAAGCCACTGCCCTTGAACCACTCCACGATCCCCGCCGCTCCACCTGACAACTGATGGTGATAGGTAGTACGCCACACATCGACCCGCGAACAGTGCGGACGCAACATCGAGAAGTATTCGCTGGCACTCGCCATGTCGGTGCGCTGCCCGGCGGCGCCGGCGAGTTTCGCGGCCCATGGGCCATTGGCGGCGACTTCGCGCATCAGTCGATGGGAAGGCTCGTTGAGGTTGTCCGGCATCTGGATCGCCAGACTGCCACCGTCCGAAAGCTTACCCGCCAACGCCGGCAGCAACGTCGCGTGATCCGGCACCCACTGCAGCACGGCGTTGGCGAAGATCACATCGAACGGCCCTTGATCCGCCCAACTATCGATTTGCGCGACCTCGAACTGCAACTGCGGCAGCCGCTTGCGCGCCGCGTCAATCATGTCCGCCGAGCTGTCCAGCCCTCGGACCTGCGCCTGCTCGAAACGCTGCACCAGCAGTTCGGTAGAGTTACCCGGGCCACAACCGATATCGACCACCGATCGCGCCTGAACCGTGGGAATCGCCGCCAGCAGATCACGGGCCGGGCGGGTGCGTTCATCTTCGAAAGCGACGTATTGTCTGGCGGACCAACTCATTGCGTTCTCCTGTCGGGACATTCCTGCGGTTCGTCACAATACAGGCAGCGCTGCGGACAGTTCCAGAGAGGCTTATTGCAAGGGATGTCTTCACCCTCACAATTTTTGGCAGACGTCATTTGTAAGTAGAATTTTCATCGCGCCCCGGATGTCTGAATTTCAAGCTCTCCCAATAAGGAACACCGCAATGAAATTCGCGAAAATCTCCCAGACCCTGGCTCTCTGGGCCGGTAGCCCGAAAACGTTCATGGGCGCATTGATCCTGATTTTTCTGTGGGGGTTGAGTGGGCCGATTTTTCATTTCAATGACACCTGGCAACTGATAATCAACACCTCAACCACGATCATCACCTTTCTGATGGTGTTCCTGATCCAGAACACGCAGAACCGCGATACCGACATCCTGCACCTGAAGCTTGATGAGTTGCTGCGGGTGAATAAAGAAGCGCAGAACGCGATGCTCGGGCTGGAATCGCTGGATCTCAAACAACTCGAGGCGTTGCGCAAGCATTACCGCAGCCTGGGGGAAAGCGAGGTGTTCAATCTTGATGGGCTGGGGGAGAAGAGCAAGCCGAAGCAGGATTTGAATGACTGCTAAGTAAAGTTGAACAAAGCAAAAGATCGCAGCCTGCGACAGCTCCTACAGGGAATGGTGTAGGAGCTGCCGCAGGCTGCGATCTTTTGATTGGCAAGTAGTATCAGCGGCTGGCTTGCAGCGCTCGCGCCATTTCCAGATGGCTTTGCAGTTTTGGCAGTGTCTCGTCGGCAAAGGCCTTGATTTCCGGCACGTCGGTCGACTGCGCTTCCTGCTGAATCTGCTGGATCGCTTCTTCGGTCGCTTTCACTTGGCTCGCGGCGTAGGCCTGATCGAAGGTTTCGCCGTCTTTAACCTGCGGGATCATGGTCTTGGCCTTGTCGGCGATTTCTTCACGGGGCGCGACCGGCAGATCGAGTTTCTTCGCGATCTTCGCCAGATGCTGGTTGGCCGTGGTGCGGTCATTGATCACGACGATGGTGTAATCCTTGACCTCTTTGGATTCGGATTTCTGGTGCGCCAGACGACTGGCTTCGATGTCGGCCATGCCTTTGGCGGACGCATCGTTGATGAAGTCGGCAGGCGACTGGGCGAATGCTGTGCCCGCGAACAAACCCAACAGCGTGGCAAAACTGAAACGACGTATCTGGGTGGCCATCCGGCTCATGGTCGCGCCCTCCTATCTCTGCAAATTCAAGCGGGGGCTTGCGCCCCCGCCTCTCAATCAAAACTACCTCACCGACTACTTCGACTTCTGAGCTGGCTTGCGGCCCATTTCGGTTTTCGCAGGCTCTTTGTCGACTGTCGTGGTGGTGGTTTTCCCACCTTTGCGACCGGCTTCAGAGGCCTTCGTTCGATCGTTGGCGAAGTTTCCCGAGTTCGAGTTTCTTGAATTAGGCATGATTCTCTTCCTCTTGGTATTGATCGTTGGCGAGCAGGTGCCCGCCTAGATTGAGAATTGCCGGACTGCCAAAGGTTTAGAAAAGTTGCCCGCGCCGCGACGAACGGCGCGCACTGGCTCAGTTATCCACCGCCCGATGATTGAGGCGTTTGGCAGTGTACATCGCCTGGTCGGCATGCCGGAACAGTTGCTGTTCCTCGCTGCCATGTTCGGGATAACGGGCCACACCGATGCTCGGTTCGATGTGCAGGTTGTGACCGTCCAGGCGCATCGGCTTCATCAGTACCTGGCGGATTTTTCCGGCGACGATGTCGGCGTCTTCAGCGGCGTGAACGCTGTGCAACAGCACCACGAATTCGTCGCCACCGATGCGCGCCACGGTATCGGTATCGCGTACGCAGCCCTTGAGCCGGCTCGCCACCGTTTGCAGCAGCATGTCGCCGACCGCATGGCCAAATGTGTCGTTGACCTGTTTGAAGCGATCCAGATCGACGTACAGCAGCGCCATGTTTCCCGAGGTTTCGCGGGCAGCAGCCAACGCAGCCTTGAGGCGCTCTTTGAGCAATCCGCGATTGGGCAGCTGGGTCAGTTGATCGTACTGCGCCATGCGCTTGAGCCGCGCGTGCAGTTGCTGACGCTCGATCGCGGTCGCGACCTGGGCGCAGACGTATTGCAGCAATTCCTTGTCCTGCTCGGTGTAACGCTCGCCGCCCGGCAGACTTTTGACGATCAGCGCACCGATGGTGCCGTTCTTCGAATTCAGCGGCACACCGAGCCAGCAGGGTGAGTCCTGCCCCGTCACCAGCGCGGCGAAGTCGGGCGAGGCGTCGGGGCTGTCCGGCGTCAGCAGAATCGGCTGACCGCTGCGGATGACCTCCGTACACAAACGCCCGGTGACGGTGCCCGGTTGCTCGGGCTGCAATTCGTGGTCATCGACGTGATAGGGAAAATTCAACTGCGCACAGTGCTCGTCGTACAGCGCCACGGAGAAATTCAGCGCCGGCAACCATTCGCCGATGATCAGGTGGATGCGTTTGAACAGCGCCAGCAAGTCTTCGGCGACATGCGCCGCCTCGGAAATCGCATACAGCGCAGCCTGACGCGATTCCGCCTGCTTGCGCTCGGTGATGTCGCGGGCCACGGCGATGCGCAGCTGATCGACCTCCGACCAGCGCGCCGACCAGAGGATGTTGACGATGCGGCCATCCTTGCGCACGTAACGATTTTCGAAATTGTGCTTGGGTTCGCCACCCATGATGTCGCGGGCGGCAGCGAGAGTGCGCTGACGGTCTGCGGGATGCACCAGCTCGATCATTTGCCGGCCGATCAGTTCTTCAGGGGTATAACCGAAAATACGCTCGCAGGCGGCGCTGACAAAAACGAAACGGCCCTGCCTGTCCACCGCACAGACGGCATCCAGCAACAGGTCCATGTAACTCGCCAGCGGCGCGGAATTTCGGCTTTCCATGGTTCAGCGTGGATGTCCGGACAATGCAGCACTGATCAACCATCCCTGACCCTTTGTTCACGCATCCCTGCACACAACTTCAAGCCTTGTTCGGCAGCAATCCCGGCAGCGCATGCACCAGCGCATTGATGGCAAAACCGATAAACATCACGCCACACAACCGCGTGATCATCAGCTCATGGCGCTGATACAGCGTGCGTACCCGTTGGGCGCCGACAACGCCGATCAAGATAGCGTAAGCCAGCAATCCGCCGAAGAAGCTCAGGGCGATCAGCGCCGGCAGCATCGACCAGTTGAGCAGTTCGGCACGGCTCGACAGCAGCGCAGTAAAGGTCGCCACCGCCACCGGGTAAGCCTTGGGATTGGTCAGGCCGAACAGGATGCCGTGCCAGAACGGCTGACGCGCTGCGCCTTGCGGCTGGTCATCACTGCGCCGTTTGGCCCGCACTGCACGCCAGCCGAGCCAGAACAGGTACAAGCCGCTGAGCACGCCGAGCACATCGAACGCGGTACTGCCGATCTCGCGGGCGCCGACGATGGCGATCAGCGCGGTGCTGCACCAGACCACATCACCGAGCAGGTGGCCGCAAAGAAACCCGGCCCCGGCCCGCCGGCCATGCGCCGCGCCGATGCCGAACACCGCCAGAACGCCAGGCCCTGGCGTGATGCCGTAAATGAAACCCGAGGCCAGAACGGCCATTAGCAGCGATGGAGTCATGAAAAACCTGCTGTCGCCAGTACAAATGATGGCCAGTCTATATCAGCCCAATGTGTCTGATCACGACGCGTCGTAAAAACGCATGCCCGAGTACGGTTTCAACCGACAGGCTGCCAGTCGCGAAGCCAGATTGCCGACGTGAGCCTCCAGCTTGTGGCCATCGGGATCCAGGAAGTAGAACGACGCACCTTCGCTGCGGTTGTCGCGCCATTCCCGAATGTTCGCCGCTTTTAGCTTCTGCACAAACGAGGGAAAATCTGCCTCAGCGAGGCTGAACGCGTAATGGGTGTAGTCGACGGATGGCTCGGCGCTGCGCTGCGCATCCAGCGACAGACACAACCACAGCCCCGGCAGCGACAGGTACGCACCGGCATCCCATGTCGCTTCGACGCGCAGACCCAACACATCGCGATAGAACGCCAGGCTGCGGGGCAAATCGCTGACAGCGAGGGTCAGGTGGTTGAGACCGGTGAGCATGGGATCAATAACCTCTGAGGTCTTCAGGAACGTTGTACTGCTGGCCATCGTACGTCAGGGTGTTCTGCTTTTTCTTCAGCTCGGTGTTAGTCGATATGCACTGATTGCCGGCCTTTTTGTTTTTCATTTTGCTGCCGCTGGTGGTGACGATCAGATCGGCGAAACCATTGTGGCTCGTTGGAGCGATCTCGAGCGTCCGGCGGATTTTTTTGCTGTAGCCCTCGCAGTCATTTACGAACTCACCGTTGTCCTTGAAGACCACCAGGCCTTCAAGCACCGGACGTAACTCGTCACCCTCGCGCACATACAGCGCCAGATCGGTTTTCTCGTAGGGAATGGCCTGGGAACTGTGGACAAACTTTGCGCGCAGACCAAAAGCGCGAATATCCGGCGTCAATCGGTAGCGCGCCGTGTCGATGCGCACATCATCCAGGCGCACGGCATCGGAGTTGTAGGCGCCCGGCTTACGGTAGGTGGCAATGGGTTTGGCGTTGCTCGCGTTGAGGAGCGCCAGGTCCAGATCGAACGCCCCGGCATCGTCGCCACCGGAATCGGCAAGATAGGTGGATTTGACCGAAATCGCCTGACTCGGAAACGCCGGCCAGACATTGCAGCGCGACATGGATTTGCCGTCGAAGCTCTTGGTTGTGCAGGCGGCGTGGGCCTGGGTGGTGATGGCCATAAATGCAAAAGCCAGGATGAAGGTGTTTCTGCAGGTCATGTTTCTTCCTTGATAAAGTCTTGTGCGCAACCGTTAGACGAATGGCGGGCCGGGACAAGTATGACGCTGTAGTATGTTGCACTACAAATCACTACACCGAGATCATCATGTCCGTCATGTCTTTGCGGCTTCCCGACGAAATTGCAGATACGCTGGCCAACCTCGCCAAAGCGACCGGGCGCAGCAAGTCTTATCTGGCAGTCGATGCATTGCGCGAATACCTGGCGCGCGAAGCCTGGCAAATTGAAGAAATCCAAAAAGCGCTGAACGAAGCCGATGCCGGTGATTTCGCTTCTGCCGATGACGTCAGGGCGATCGCCAACAAATGGAATGCCAATGCGCGTTGAGTGGCTGCGTACCGCACTCAGGAATCTCGATGACGAAGCGGCCTACATCGCGATTGAAAATCCGCAGGCAGCCTCAGAGTTTGTTCAAGCCATTCTCGACTGCGTCGATCACCTTGCCCGCTTTCCTGCCTCCGGGCGCGAGGGACGTTTGCCCGGAACCAGAGAGTGGGCGCTCCCTGATCGCCCCTATCTGATTCCGTACCGGGTTCGTCAGGGCCGACTTCAGGTTCTGCGCGTCTTCCATACTCGCAGGCTTCCTCCGCGCACGTGGTAGGCCATTATCAATCGCGGCTCCCGGATCGATCTATCCCCTCCTCAATCCGGCGATTCAACCAGTTCAACGCCTGATCCCCACCCCGGCGCCTATGCCACGCCAGCACAAACGTGAACGGCGCGATCTCGAACGGTGGCGGCAGCACAATCAGTTCCTGCTGATCAATCTCGCGCACGCTGCGCGACGACACCGTGAGAATCAAATCCGTACCGCTGATCAACTGCGGCGCGACATTCCAGTGCGGCAGGCTGATGGCAACGCGGCGGCGTTCGCGCAATGAGGTCAGCGCCCGTTCGATTTCCGGGGTGCCGCTGCCGCGCATTTCCAGCAACACATGCGGGCGCGACAGGTAAGTCGGCAAATCCAGTACGCCGTCGGTCGGCAAGCTGCGGCGATCCAGCAGGCAGACGTAGCGTTCTTCGAACAGCGCGCTGCAGCGCAACTCGTTAGGCATTTCCGGAAACACCCCGGCGGCCAGGTCGATGTCGCCGTTGAGCACGCCTTCGAGCATGCCTTCGCGGCTGGCATGGCTGATCTGCAGATCGATGCCCGGCGCCTCACGGCGCAAGGTGCGGATCAGCCCGGGCAGGATGATGGCCGCGCCGTAGTCGGACATCGCCACGCGAAAGGTCCGCCGCGCAGTGGCCGGATCGAACGTGTTCGGCGCCAGCAACGACTGCACCTGGGCCAACGCTTCGGCCAGTGGCGCAACCAGTTCCAGCGCCCGCGCCGTGGGCACCAAAGTCGAACCGGCGCGCACCAGCAGCGGATCGCCGAGCAAGTCGCGCAGACGCGCCAGCGCATGGCTGACTGCCGGTTGGCTCAGGTGCAGCCGCTCGGCGGCGCGGGTGACATGTTGCTCGCTGAGCAAGGCGTCGAGGACCACCAGCAGGTTGAGATCGATACGGCGCAGGTCATTCATCTTGTGCATGTTCTGTATGACAAAACCGAATTTAAATCTGCGCGACGAATACTCTAGAGTCCAGCAAAACCTGTTGGAGAGTGATCATGAGTACGTTGCAGTGGACCGGTTTGTTGCTGCTGGCCGCGTTTGCCGGGGCGGTGGTGCCGTTTCAAAGTGCGATCAACAGCAACCTGGCACGGGGACTCGGCCATCCGTTGTGGGCAACTCTGGCTTCGTTGCTGGTGAGTGTGTTGGTGCTGGTGCCGGTGATTCTGGCGTTGCGCCTGCCGCTGCCGTCGCTGGGTTTTATCAGCAAGGCACCCTTGTGGATGTGGGCTGGCGGTGCGTTCGGCGTGTGTTTTGTGGCGCTGGCGGTGATGTTGCTGCCCAGGCTCGGCGCGTCGGGATTTGTTGCGCTGGCGTTGGCCGGGCAGGTGATTGCGTCGATGCTGCTTGATCACTTCGGGCTGTTCGGGCTGGTGGAGAAACAGCTGACGTTATCGCGCGCGCTGGGGGCGTTGTTGCTGATTGGCGGGGTGATGTTGATTCAGTTTGGTGGGGTGTTTGAGAGGAATGTGGCAGCAGTCGGTTAATCCAGAGGGTTATTCGATGTCTGGAAGACAGCCATCGCGAGCAGGCTCACTCCTACAGTTGAAATGCGTTCCCCTGTAGGAGTGAGCCTGCTCGCGATGGCGTCAGAGGTGGCGCGAAAAACCTCGGAACGTGTCGAGGCTGTACCCTGCTCAAAACGCGTTACGGAAAATCTCCTCGATCTGCCGCTGATCCGCCGCCCGTGGGTTGGTCAGACCGCACGCGTCTTTCAGTGCGTTGGTGGCGAGCACTGGAATATCGCTGAGCTTGGCGCCGAGTTCACGCAGGCCGCCCGGTATGTCGACGTCCCTGGCCAGACAACGGATCGCATTGATCGCCGCCTGAGCGCCCTCTTCCGGGCTGAAACCACGGATGTCCGCGCCCATGGCGTGGGCGACATCGGTCAGGCGTTCGGCGCAGACCAGCGCGTTGAAGGTCTGCACGTGCGGCAGCAACACTGCATTGCACACGCCATGGGGCAAGTCGTAGAAACCGCCCAACTGGTGCGCCATTGCATGCACGTAGCCGAGCGATGCGTTGTTGAACGCCATGCCGGCGAGGAACTGCGCGTAAGCCATGTTCTCCCGCGCCGCGAGGTCGCTGCCGTCACGCACAGCCAGGCGCAGGTTGTTGCTGATCAGGGTCATGGCCTTCAGTGCGCAGGCGTCGGTGATCGGGTTGGCAGCGGTCGACACGTAGGCCTCGATGGCGTGGGTCAGCGCGTCCATGCCGGTGGCGGCCGTCAGGCTTTTCGGCATGGCGACCATCAGGGCCGGGTCGTTGACCGACAGCAGCGGCGTGACGTTGCGGTCGACGATGGCCATTTTCACGTGGCGTGACTCGTCGGTGATGATGCAGAAACGGGTCATCTCGCTGGCGGTGCCGGCGGTGGTGTTGATAGCGATCAGCGGCAGCTGCGGCTTGCTCGATTGATCGACGCCTTCGTAGTCGCGTATCTGCCCGCCGTTGGTTGCGCACAGGGCGATGCCCTTGGCACAGTCATGGGGCGAACCACCGCCCAGCGACACCACGAAATCACAGCGACTGTCCTTGAGCAACGCCAGACCGGATTCGACGTTGGCAATGCTCGGGTTCGGTTTGGCCCCATCGAAAATCACCGAGTCGATGTCCTGCATCGCCAGTTTCTCGGCAAGCATGGTTGCCACGCCAGCCTTGGCCAGCCCCGTATCAGTGACGATCAGCGCCTTGCGAAAACCATAATTACGGATCGCAACCATGGCCTCGTCGAGGCATCCGTTGCCCATGATGTTTACCGCCGGAATGAAAAAGGTGCTGCTCATGCGCGTCTCCTGACTGGGGCCGAATCGACTGCTCCGATCCGGCGGATGTGCACAGGATCGACCGATCGGTCACCACCGATGTTGATCTGGCTCAATGCCCGCTCGTGATAAAGTCGCCGTCCATCAGCCCCTATGTTTTGAGATGTGCCAAGCAATGAGCGATTTTCTGGATGTCGATGCCACCCTCGAAGACTGGAACGCCCTGCGCGCCACCGCCGACTTCAACGGTCTGCTGGTGGGCAATGGCGCCAGCCGCGCGGTGTGGGACGATTTCGGCTACGACTCGCTGTTCGAAAACGCGCGCACCGTGGAAGAGAAACCGCTGAGCCCGTCGGAACTGAGCGTGTTCGATGCGATGCAGACGCGCAGCTTCGAGCAGGTACTCGGTGCGCTGAAAACCACCAGCCGGGTCAACAAGGCGCTGGCGGTCAGTTCGGCCGCACCGCGCAATCGCTATTACGCGATCAAGGAAGCGCTGATCAACACCGTGCATGCGGTGCACATTCCATGGCGCCTGGTGCAGACCTCGACCCTGGCCACGCTCAACGACGAGCTGGCGCGTTATCGCACGGTGTTCACCACCAATTACGACCTGCTCAATTACTGGGCGCTGCAACACGACAGCGAGGCCATTGACGACCTGTTCAACGGCCCCGACGCCAGTTTCGATCTGAGCGCAAGCGCCAGCGCCAAACCGCGTCTGCTGTACCTGCACGGTGGCCTGCATCTGGTGCGCAATCAGGACGGCACCGCGCGCAAACTGACCTCGACCGAGGGCACCCTGCTCGGCAGTTTCGCGATCAACAATACGATCAAGACCCTGGATGATGTGCCGCTGTTCGTCACCGAAGGGCCGAGCGCAGACAAGCTCAAGACCATTCGCAGTTCGGATTATCTGTCGTTCTGTTATGAGCAGTTATTGGGGCACGCGCAGAACCTGTGCATCTTCGGTCATGCCTTGGGCGAGCAGGATGCGCACATCGTGCGGGCGCTGCAGCTGGCAAAACCGGCGAGCGTGGCGATCTCGATCTATCCGCGCAGTGCGGCGTTCATCCAGCATCAGAAACGGCATTACGCGAAGGTGTTCGAGGGCACCGGGGTTGCGTTGCGGTTTTTTGATGCGAAGACGCATGCGTTGGGTGATCCGAAGTTGTCAGTGCCCGTAGAAGTCTGAAGCCAATACATCACCTGTGGCGAGGGAGCTTGCTCCCGCTGGGCAGCGAAGCTGCCCCCAAATATCAAGCTGCAAAGCGCTGACTGCTGCGCAGCCAAGCGGGAGCAAGCTCCCTCGCCACAACAGCAGAATCGGCTCATTCTTCGGAGCTGTGCACCACCACCAGCAACTGCGCCTGCACCTCGCCCACCGATCGGATCCGATGCGGTTTCTGCGCATTGAAATGCAGCGCATCGCCGCGCTCCAGCAGCACCCGCTCATTCATGAAATCCACTTCCACCTGCCCTTCGTGGACGAACAGAAACTCCTCGCCCAGATGCTCCTTGAAGGTCTTGTCGGTGAACTCGCCGGGCGGGTAGATGATGAATGGCAGCAGGTTGCGTTCGCTGACCTGATGCGCCAGCACCGCATAGCCCGGGCTCTGATCATTGGCCGCCAGTGACTGGCGTTCGTGGCTGCGCACCAGACTGTAGCTGTCGAGGCTGACGTTGTCTTCGGAGAACAGTTCCTCGACCTTCACGTTCAGCGCTTTCGCCAGTTTCAGCGCGGCCGCAATCGACGGAGTGTTCAACCCGCGTTCGACTTTCGACAGATAACTCTTGGTCATGCCGGATTTTTCGGCCAGTGCCTCAAGCGTTACGCCAAGTTTTTTTCTCAATAATTTCAAACGGATAGACATGCGCAGCAGTTATTCCATCAAGGAAGCGACAATTCATGCTTGCTTATGACACTTTGTGTCATATAGGCTCTTTCGTGTCATTTGCAATCACCCAAAGGACACAGACATGGCCAAGACATTAGCACTACCCAAAGCGCAACTGGTCAAGCAAGCGCTGACCCAGATGCAAAACACCCTGGCGGATAATACGTGGACTGACCGGCAAAAGCTGGCGCTGACCTGCCGGATCCTGTTCGAGAACGGTCATGACTCCGGTCTGGCCGGACAAATCACCGCCCGCGGCGCGCAGCCCGGCACCTATTACACTCAGCAACTGGGCCTGGGTTTCGATGAAATCACCGCGAGCAATCTGCTGCTGGTCAACGAAGACCTGGAAGTGCTCGAAGGCCACGGCATGGCCAACCCGGCCAACCGTTTCCACAGCTGGGTCTACCGCGCCCGGCCGGACGTGAACTGCATCATCCACACCCACCCGACGCACATTGCCGCACTGTCGATGCTGGAAGTGCCGCTGCAGATTTCCCACATGGATCTGTGCCCGCTGTACGACGACTGCGCATTTCTCGAAGGCTGGCCGGGCGTGCCCGTGGGCAACGAAGAGGGCGAACTGATCGCCGGTGCGCTGGGCGACAAGCGCGCAATTCTGCTGTCGCACCACGGCCAGCTGTCCACCGGCAGCACGATCGAAGAAGCCTGCGTCATCGCCCAATTGATCGAGCGCGCAGCGAAGTTGCAACTGCTGGCGATGGCCGCCGGGACGATCAAGCCGATCATTCCGCAACTGGGTCGCGAGGCCCATGACTGGGTGTCGAAACCCAAGCGCCACGCCGCCGCTTTCAACTACTACGCCCGGCAGAACCTGCGCCAACACGCCGATTGCCTGAACTGATTTCAGCTTTTTCCGGAGACTCATCATGTCCAACATTCACGGCATCATCGGCTACACCATCACCCCGTTCGACGCCCACGGCGAAGGCCTCGATCTGCCGGCACTCGGCCAATCCATCGATCGCCTGATCGACAGCGGCGTCCATGCCATCGCCCCGCTCGGCAGCACCGGCGAAGGCGCTTACCTCAGCGACGCCGAGTGGGATCAGGTCGCCGAGTTCAGCATCAAACACGTGGCCAAACGGGTGCCGACCATTGTCAGCGTGTCCGACCTGACCACCGCCAAAGCCGTACGCCGCGCACGCTTCGCCGAAGCCCACGGCGCCGACGTGGTGATGGTGCTGCCAGCGTCTTACTGGAAGCTGACGGAAGCGGAAATCCTCGCGCATTACCGCGCCATCGGCGACAGCATCGGCGTGCCGATCATGCTCTACAACAACCCGGCCACCAGCGGCACCGACATGTCGGTCGAACTGATTCTGCGCATCGTCAATGGCGTGGAAAACGTGACCATGGTCAAGGAGAGCACCGGCGATATTCAGCGCATGCACAAGCTGCAATTACTCGGTGAAGGTCAGGTGCCGTTCTACAACGGCTGCAATCCGCTGGCACTGGAAGCCTTTGCCGCCGGGGCGAAGGGTTGGTGCACCGCCGCGCCCAACCTCATCCCGCAGCTGAACCTGGATCTGTACGCAGCCACTCTGGCCGGTGATCTGGAACGGGCGCGTGAGTTGTTCTACCGCCAGTTGCCGCTGCTGGACTTCATCCTCAAGGGCGGTTTGCCGGCGACGATCAAGGCCGGGCTACGCGAGACGGGGCTGGAGGTCGGTGATCCGCGGTTGCCGGTGTTTCCGCTGAACGAGGCTGGGCGAGGTCAGCTAAAAGCAATCCTCAAGACCCTGCGCTGATACCAGCAACACGCAAAACCCTGTAGGAGCTGTCGAGTGAAACGAGGCTGCGATCTTTTGATCCTGATCTTTACCATCAAGATCAAAAGATCGCAGCGTGCCGCAGCTCCTACAGAGGGATGTGCCGGGTTCAGAGCACCGGCAAGGTCTTGTCCTTGATCACTTTGCTCGGCCCGTTGGCCTTGACGCTGGCGATGCCTTTGGCACACGCGGCGTCATTGGAATAGGACTCGCTGCTGCCGATGATCTGGTGGTTGGCGGCCTTGAGGTTGAAGTAAGGATGGCCGTCCTTGGTGGTCTTTTTCTCGTAGCGCTCATCCAGCGGGCTGTTGGTCTGCACCGAAGCAATGCCGCTGTCGGCAGCCGCGCGGGTGGTGTAGAGCTCGCTGGTGAGAATGGTTTCGGCGTTGGCGGCCTTCAGCACAAACCTGAACTGGCCGTTGCTGCTTTTGCTCACTTCGTACCATCCGGACATGCGCGTTTCTCCTTGGCGGTTGAGAGGTTTTGCGCCAGTGAGTTAAGACCAGCCAAAGACTTCTGTCGCCTGTAATGGCCTCTTCGCGAGCAAGCTCGCTCCCACAGTAGATCTCCAGTGATCACAAAAATAGGTGAGCACTCGGTAACCAATGTGGGAGCGAGCCTGCTCGCGAAGGCGTCACCCCGGTGTTGGCTATTTCACCACCGCCCGCACCACCGACAACTGCGGCTCCGTCACTCGCCGCTGGCTCAGATACCGCGTACAGCTCACCCGCAAAAACGAAGCAAAATTCACCACCTCCCCGCGATAATCCATCACCTCTTCATACAGCTTGGCGATCAACTGGTTGGTGGTCATGCCATCGACCTCGGCAATTTCGCTGAGGATGTCCCAGAACTGGTTTTCCAGGCGCAGCGTCGTCACCACGCCGCAGATGCGCAGCGAGCGCGAGCGGGATTCATAGAGAATCGGGTCGGCCTTGACGTAGAGCTCGCACATCGGCGAATCCTCGTTACAGGGTGATCTTGGTGCCGAGCAGGCCAAGGAAACCGGCCAGCCAGTTCGGATGCGCCGGCCATGCTGGCGCAGTTGCCAGATTGCCTTGAACGTGGCCGTCGGTCACCGGGATGTCGATGAACGTGCCACCGGCCAGGCGCACTTCCGGGGCGCAGGCCGGATAGGCGCTGCATTCGCGACCTTCCAGAACGCCCGCTGCCGCCAACAGCTGCGCGCCGTGGCACACAGCGGCAATCGGCTTGCCGGCCTTGTCGAAGGCGCGCACCAGTTCCAGGACTTTCTCGTTCAGGCGCAGATATTCCGGCGCTCGTCCGCCGGGGATCAGCAGCGCGTCATAATCGGCCTCGGCAACTTTGGCGAAATCAAAGTTGAGGGCGAACAGGTGTCCGGGTTTCTCGCTGTAGGTCTGGTCGCCTTCGAAGTCATGGATCGCGGTGCGTACGGTCTTGCCGGCGGCCTTGTCCGGGCACACGGCGTGCACGGTGTGACCGACCATTTGCAGGGCCTGGAACGGCACCATCACTTCGTAGTCTTCGACGTAATCGCCGACCAGCATCAGGATTTTTTTCGCGGCCATGGGGAGGACTCCTCTGGGAAACGGCTTGCAGGAGTATTCAAGGTAGACCTTATCCGTTCGGGCGGGTAACAACCGGCTACTACGCCTCCCCGCCTTTGTGGCGAGGGAGCTTGCTCCCGCTCGACTGCGCAGCAGGCGCAAAACCTGTTTGCACAGTTTTCCTGAAAAAGCGGGGGCCGCTTCGCAGCCCAGCGGGAGCAAGCTCCCTCGCCACAGGGGATCCAACTGTATGGATAACTCTTTGCCTGGCTGTACCAGCCCGAGCGCCCCGGTTTATGGCTTGATTAAGGCAATCCCCTGCCACCTTCTATTCTGGTTCACATCATGTCCTCGCGCGAAAACACCGGCATGGCCCTCGGCCTGCTCGGGGTTGTGATTTTCAGCCTGACCCTGCCCTTCACCCGGATTGTGGTGCAGGAACTGCATCCGCTACTCAACGGCCTCGGCCGCGCGCTGTTCGCAGCAATTCCGGCGGCAGCGTTGTTGTTATGGCGACGCGAGAAGTGGCCGAGCTGGCAGCAGATCAAAGGCCTGAGTCTGGTGATCGCCGGGGTGATTCTCGGCTTTCCGGTGCTGTCGGCGTGGGCCATGCAGACCTTGCCGGCGTCCCACGGCGCCCTGGTCAACGGTTTGCAGCCGCTGTGCGTGGCGCTGTATGCGGCGTGGCTGTCCCATGAGCGCCCGTCGAAAGCCTTCTGGGCCTGCGCCGCGCTGGGCAGTGCACTGGTGCTCGGTTACGCGTTGTACACCGGAGCCGGCAGCATTCAGGCCGGTGACTTGTTGATGCTCGGCGCAATTGCCGTCGGTGGTCTGGGCTATGCCGAAGGTGGCCGGTTGGCCAAGGAAATGGGCGGCTGGCAGGTAATCTGCTGGGCGCTGGTGCTGTCGACGCCGCTGCTGATCGGGCCAGTCTTGTATCTGGCGCTGCAACATCACGGTGCAGTGTCAGCCAAGGCCTGGTGGGCGTTCGGCTATGTGGCGCTGTTCTCGCAGTTTCTCGGCTTCTTCGCCTGGTACGCCGGGTTGGCGATGGGCGGGATCGCGCGGGTCAGTCAGATTCAGTTGCTGCAGATCTTTTTCACCATCGCGTTTTCGGCGCTGTTCTTTGGTGAACATGTCGAGCCGATCACCTGGGTGTTTGCCTGTGGGGTTATCGCTACCGTGATGCTCGGGCGCAAGACCGCAGTAAAATCAAATGTGGGAGCGAGCTTGCTCGCGAAGGGGCCGTAACAGTCGACATCATCGTTGACTGTCAGTCCGCTTTCGCGAGCAAGCTCGCTCCCACAGGATCAGAGGTATCCATCCGAACGCAGCAGCGTTTCCAGACAGTGCTCGCTGATGTTGTAGAACGCTTTCAACTCGGCAATCTTCACCAGCAACTGAGCCGGGTCCACCGGCTCGGCGCGTTTCACCGCCAGAATCATCTTGTTCTTGTTGGTGTGTTCCAGCGAGATGAACTCGAACACTTTGGTTTCGTAACCGCAGGCTTCGAGGAACAACGCGCGTAGGCTGTCGGTGACCATTTCCGCCTGCTGGCCCAGGTGCAGACCATATTGCAACATCGGCTTGAGCAGCGCCGGGCTCTGGATCTGCAGGCGGATCTGCTTGTGGCAGCACGGCGAGCACATGATGATCGACGCGCCGGAACGGATGCCGGTGTGGATCGCGTAGTCGGTGGCGATGTCGCAGGCATGCAGGGCGATCATCACGTCCAGTTCGCTTGGCGCCACGCTGCGCACGTCACCGCACTTGAACACCAGCCCCGGGTGTTCCAGCTTGGCCGCAGCGGCGTTGCACAGGTTGACCATTTCTTCGCGCAGCTCGACGCCGGTGACTTCGCCTTCGGCCTTGAGCGTGTTGCGCAGGTAATCGTGAATCGCGAACGTCAGGTAGCCCTTGCCCGAACCGAAATCCGCCACCCGCACCGGCTTGTCCAGCGCCAGCGGTGAGGAGGTCAGGGCGTGGCTGAAGACTTCGATGAACTTGTTGATCTGCTTCCACTTGCGCGACATCGCCGGGATCAGCTCATGCTGCGCGTTGGTCACGCCCAGATCCTTGAGGAACGGCCGGCTCAGGTCCAGAAAACGGTTTTTCTCACGGTTGTGCTCGGCGGACGGTGCTTCACGCAATTGCTGAGGCTTGCTCTTGAACAGCGAACTCTTGCCCTTTTTGCTGTATTCGAGCTGGGCTTCGTCGGTCACGGTCAGCAAATGCGCATTCTTGAACGCGGCCGGCAACAGCTCGGCAATCACCGCCACGCCTTCGCTCAGCGGCAGATTCTTGGTGATGTCGCGGGTCTTGTAGCGATAAACGAACGACAGGTTGGGCTGCGCCTTGACCGTCACCGCTTTGATGATGATCCGCTGCAGATCCGCCTCTTCACCCACGTACTTGGCCAGCACCAGTTTGATGAAGCCGTTCTGTTCGAGGCTGGTTTGCAGCAGCTTGATGAACTGGGCGTGATGGTCTGGCGTGGGTTTGGTGGAGGGGGCGGTAACGGACATGGACAAGCGGCCTCGAACGGGCGAAATCGGAAGTGGCGGGTATTTTAGGGGGGATGGCGGTTGGGGACACGCTCTTATTTACCCAACGGCACCAGAACCTATTGCACCGGGTCTTTTGTGGCGAGGGAGCTTGCTCCCGCTCGGCTGCGCAGCAGTCGTTAAAACAGGCGACTACTTACTCCAGACAAACCGCGTTTACCGGGTTCAGGGCCGCTTCGCGCCCCAGCGGGAGCAAGCTCCCTCGCCACAGGGGATGACTACGCCCAGAGACTCAACCCAGCACAATCAACCGATTGGGCAATTCATTCCTCACCTGCGTCACCGGCACGTGCACCTTGAGCAGTTCACCGCAGGCCTCGATGCAGGTCACGAACCCTTCAAGCGTGCGGCCCTGGCGCACCTGCTCGGTGAACGCGGCGACAATCGTGTCCCAGCTGTTGTTGTCCAGCCGTCGGGAGATCCCCTCGTCTACCAGAATCTCCACGTAACGCTCGGCTTCGCAGACAAAGATCAACATGCCGGTGCTGCCGACGGTGTGATGCAGGTTCTGTTCGAGAAACTGCCGCCGCGCCAGGTTCGACGCGCGCCAGTGGCGCACACGGCGCGGGATCAGGTGGGTGGTGATTTTCGGCAGACGAAACAGCAGGCACAGGACGATGAACAGCCCCCACTGCACCAGCAACAGGCTGCGCATGGTCAGCCAGCCCGTCAGGTAATGAACGATGCCCGGCACCAGCAGCGCCAGCAGGCTGGCCCACAGCAGCGGGATATACGCGTAGTCGTCGGCGCGGGCCGCCAGCACGGTGACCAGTTCGGCGTCGGTGTCGCGCTCGACCCGGGCGATCGCCTCGGCGACTTTGCGTTGTTCGTGTTCAGTCAGTAATGCCATGTCGAAAAGTGCCTGATCATTATTGTTGTGTGTTCACCAGCCGCCGGACGAACCGCCGCCGCCGAAACTGCCCCCGCCGCCGCTGAAGCCCCCGCCTCCACCACCGCCGCCGCCAAAACCACCACCACCGAAACCGCCCCCGCCACCGGAGCCACCCCGGCCGGCGGGAAGGATACCGAGCATCTGGCAGACAAACACGGTCAGGATGAACAACACCACCAGAAAAACGAACAACAGCGGATGCCGCGAGACAAAATCACTCTGCGGATCACCGCTCGACTCATACACCGTCGACGGTTCGTCCAGCGGATTGCCGCCGAGCACCACCAGCATCGCCGCCACGCCGTCGCTGATGCCCTTGCTGAAATTGCCGGCCTTGAACGCCGGGGTGATCACTTGATGAATGATCACCGAGGTCTGTGCATCGGTCAGCCGATCTTCCAGCCCGTAACCGACTTCGATGCGCAGCTTGCGCTCGTCCCGGGCAACGATCAGCAGCGCGCCGTTGTTCTTGTCCTTCTGGCCGATGCCCCAGTGCCGGCCCAGTTGCACGCCGTAATCCTCAATGGTGGTGCCCTGCAGATCAGGCACCGTGACCACCACCAACTGCTCGCCGGTGGCCTGCTCGTGAGCCTGCAATTGCTGGCTCAACTGGGCGCGCACCGACGGCTCGAGCATCTGCGCCTCGTCCACCACCCGCCCGCTCAGTGCCGGGAACGTCAACTCGGCCCGGGCGCTGACGGCGAACAGCCAGAGCATCAGCACCAGGCCTATCTTCAACACACGCATGAATAACCTCGGGTCAGAACTTCACTTCCGGGGCCTTTTCCGCACCGGGGGTGGTGGCTTCGAAGGTTTCGCGAATCGGCAGGTCGCTGTACATCACGCTGTGCCAGAGGCGACCGGGGAAAGTGCGGATCTCGGTGTTGTATTTCTGCACCGCCAGAATGAAATCGCGCCGCGCCACGGCAATCCGGTTTTCCGTGCCTTCGAGCTGCGATTGCAGGGCTAGAAAGTTCTGGTTGGCCTTCAGGTCCGGATAACGCTCGGAGACCACCATCAGACGGCTGAGCGCACCGCTCAACTGATCCTGGGCCTGCTGGAACTGCTTGAGTTTTTCCGGGTTGTCGAGGGTGCTGGCATCGACCTGGATCGACGTCGCCTTGGCCCGCGCCTCGACCACTGCGGTCAGGGTCGCCTCTTCATGCTTGGCGTAGCCTCTGACAGTCTCCACCAGGTTGGGGATCAGGTCGGCACGGCGCTGATACTGGTTCTGGACCTGGCCCCAGGCGGCTTTCGCCTGTTCATCAAGGGTCGGAATATTGTTGATGCCGCACGCGGTCAACAAGGTGGCGAGGACCAGCAGCGTGGCGACCTGAAGACGCGAGCGGTAGGTTGGACTGACATTCATCAAAGTGATGCTCCCTGGCGTATTTCATAAAAAACCGACCGTGAAACCTTCTGCATCGGCGGTTGGGGCATAATCGGCCGCGCCACTGGATTGCAACGGGCCGATGGGCTAAAAAGAGGCCCTGCGCAAACGCTGCCGAGTGTCGGCGGGCGTTTTTGGCTCGGTCATTTTGAGCCTGCACCCGAACAACAATAGTCGCTCCCTAACTTTTGGCTGGCCGGCATTGCATTGCCGCTTGGGCCCTTGAGAAAAATATTCATGAAGAAGCTGTGTTTGCTGGGTCTGTTCGTCAGCCTGGCCAGTCATCAAGTATTGGCCGCCACGACCCCGGCACCCCTGGAAAACAAGGACGCGTTCATCAGCAATCTGATGAAGCAAATGACCCTCGATGAAAAGATCGGCCAGTTGCGCCTGATCAGCATCGGCCCGGAAATGCCTCGCGAGTTGATCCGCAAAGAGATCGCCGCCGGCAACATCGGCGGCACGTTCAACTCGATCACTCGCCCGGAAAACCGTCCGATGCAGGACGCGGCGATGCGCAGTCGCCTGAAGATTCCGATGTTTTTTGCGTACGACGTGATCCACGGTCACCGTACGATTTTCCCGATTCCGCTGGCCCTGGCCTCGAGCTGGGACATGGACGCCATCGGCCAGTCCGGGCGCGTTGCCGCCAAGGAAGCTGCGGCCGACAGCCTCGACATCACCTTCGCGCCGATGGTCGACATCTCCCGCGATCCGCGCTGGGGCCGCAGCTCCGAAGGGTTCGGTGAAGACACCTACCTGACCTCGCGCATCGCCAAAGTGATGGTCAAGGCCTATCAGGGCGACACGCCGAGCGCGGCTGACAGCATCATGGCCAGCGTCAAGCACTTCGCCCTGTATGGCGCGGTCGAGGGCGGTCGCGACTACAACGTCGTCGACATGAGCCCGGTGAAGATGTACCAGGACTACCTGCCACCGTACCGTGCGGCGATCGACGCCGGTGCCGGTGGGGTCATGGTGGCGTTGAACTCGATCAACGGCATTCCGGCCACCGCCAACACCTGGCTGATGAACGACCTGCTGCGCAAGGACTGGGGCTTCAAGGGCCTGGCCGTCAGCGACCACGGCGCGATCTTCGAACTGATCAAGCACGGCGTGGCCGCCGACGGTCGTGAAGCGGCGAAGCTGGCGATCAAGGCCGGCATCGACATGAGCATGAACGACACCCTGTACGGCAAAGAGCTGCCGGGGCTGCTCAAGTCCGGCGAGATCGAGCAGAAAGACATCGACAACGCGGTGCGCGAAGTGCTCGCCGCCAAGTACGACATGGGCCTGTTCAAGGATCCGTACCTGCGCATCGGCAAGGCCGAGGATGATCCGGCCGACACCTACGCCGAAAGCCGTCTGCACCGCGCCGAGGCCCGTGACGTGGCACGTCGCAGCCTGGTGCTGCTGAAGAACCAGAACGACACCCTGCCGCTGAAGAAAGACGCAAAAGTCATGCTGGTCGGCCCATTGGCCAAGGCACCCATCGACATGATGGGCAGCTGGGCCGCTGCGGGCAAACCTGCGCAATCAGTCACCCTGTTCGACGGCATGAGCTCGGTGATCGGCGACAAGGCCAACCTGATCTACGCCCGTGGCGCCAACATCACCAGCGACAAGAAGGTTCTGGATTACCTGAACTTCCTCAACTTCGACGCCCCGGAAGTGGTCGATGATCCGCGCCCGGCCAACGTGTTGATCGACGAAGCGGTAAAAGCGGCCAAGGACGCCGACGTGATCGTCGCCGCCGTTGGCGAGTCCCGTGGCATGTCCCACGAATCTTCCAGCCGCACCGACCTGAACATCCCGGAAAATCAGCGCGAGCTGATCCGTGCCCTGAAAGCCACCGGCAAACCACTGGTACTGGTACTGATGAACGGCCGCCCACTGACCATCCTCGAAGAGAACCAGTCGGCTGATGCGATTCTGGAAACCTGGTTCAGCGGGACCGAGGGCGGTAACGCCATCGCCGACGTGCTGTTCGGCGACTACAACCCGTCGGGCAAACTGCCGGTGACCTTCCCGCGTTCCGTGGGCCAGATCCCGACCTACTACAACCACCTGAGCATTGGCCGGCCGTTCACGCCGGGTAAACCGGGCAACTACACCTCGCAGTATTTCGATGACACCACCGGCCCGCTGTTCCCGTTCGGTTACGGCTTGAGCTACACCCAGTTCACCCTGAGTGACATGGCGTTGTCGTCGACCACGCTGAACAAGACCGGCAAGCTCGATGCCAGTGTCACCCTGAAAAACACCGGCAAACGTGACGGCGAAACCGTGGTGCAGCTGTACATCCAGGACGTCGCCGGTTCGATGATCCGCCCGGTGAAGGAACTGAAGAACTTCCAGAAAATCATGCTCAAGGCCGGCGAACAGAAAGTCGTGCACTTCACCATCACCGAGGATGACCTGAAGTTCTACAACGCCCAGCTCAAGTACGCGGCCGAGCCTGGCAAGTTCAACGTGCAGATCGGCCTGGATTCGCAGGATGTGACGCAGCAGAGTTTTGAGTTGCTGTAATTATTCAGGCAACACATAACCCCCTGTAGGAGTGAGCCTGCTCGCGATAGCGGTCTATCAGCCAGATCAATGCTGAATGACACGACGCCATCGCGAGCAGGCTCACTCCTACATTTGGTTTTGGGGTGCGACTGCTAGCCGCGTCGATCGAGAATATTGACCACCAGCCGATCCACCCAGCCCCAGATCCGCTGCTTCACTCGCCGCCACAACGGCCGGCGCTGCCACTCTTCCAAACTGACCTGCTGACTCAGGCCGAAATCCTTCTCGAAACTCTGCACCACCGCTGCCGTCAACGCCGGGTCCAGCGCCTCCAGATTCGCCTCCAGATTGAAGCGCAGGTTCCAGTGATCGAAGTTGCACGAACCGATGCTCACCCACTCGTCCACCAGCACCATTTTCAGATGCAGGAAACACGGCTGATATTCGAAGATCTGCACCCCGGCCTTGAGCAGGCGCGGGTAGTAGCGATGGCCGGCGTAGCGTACCGACGGGTGATCGGTGCGCGGTCCGGTGAGCAATAGCCGGACATCGACACCGCGAGCAGCGGCCTTGCGCAACGAGCGGCGGATTTTCCAGGTCGGCAGGAAATACGGGGTGGCCATCCAGATGCGTTTCTGCCCGCTGTTCAGTGCACGAAACAGCGACTGCAGAATGTCGCGATGCTGACGGGCATCGGCATAGGCCACACGGCCCATGCCCTCGCCCATGTCCGGGACTTTGGGCAAGCGTGGCAGGCCGACATGCGCCGAAGGTTTCCACGCTCGGCGATGGCGGTTGGCGATCCACTGGCGATCGAACAGCACTTGCCAGTCGAGCACCAGCGGGCCGCGAATTTCCACCATCACTTCGTGCCACTCGCTGCTGTCCTGCCCCGGCGTCCAGAACTCATCGGTGACACCGGTACCGCCGACCACTGCCAGACGCTGATCGACCAGCAGCAATTTGCGGTGATCGCGGTAGAAATTGCCGACCCAGCGCCGCCAGTTCAGGCGATTGTAGAAACGCAATTCGACCCCGGCCTTGGTCAGGCGCTGACGCAGGTGCAGGGTAAACGCGAGACTGCCGTAGTCATCGAACAGGCAGCGTACCCGCACGCCGCGCTCGGCAGCCTGGACCAGCGCCTGAACCACGGCTTCGGCGCAGGCGCCCGCCTCCACCAGATACAGCTCCAGTTCAACCTGCTCTTCGGCGCGGGCAATCTCCACCAGCATGCGCGGGAAGAATTGCGGGCCGTCGATCAACAGTTCGAAACGGTTGCCGTCACGCCATGGAAACACCGCGCCGCGCATGTCAGCGCGCCGTGAAAATCAGCACCGCACCCACCGGCACCGACAGACTGATGGCCGACAGACCAGCGAGGTTTCGCAGGGTTTCCAGCCCCGGCACAAGGTCGAAGTCTTCGGCGTTGATCACCAGCGGTTCCAGCGTCACCACCTGAAAACGCCGGTCGTCGAGACGCGTCGCCAGCAGTTCGGCAGGGTATTCATGTTGCTTGCCATGCAGGTTGACGGTCAGCGGCAAACGCAATTCCAGCTGCGCGCCGGGGGCCAGATCGTTGATCGGGCGCAGGTCGATTTGGGTGCTGATGGTCGCTTCGGGGAATTGCTCGATCTGGAACAGCTCCTTGCGCATGCGCTCGTCGCGCAGCGGGATGCCGCTGTTGATCGATTCCAGCTCGACTTCGACCTCGGCCCGACCGTCGGGATCGACCTTGCCGTGCAGCACCAGAAAGCGTTGCACTTCGGAAATGTGGGCGTTTTTCGTGCTGACAAACGACAGCCGCGACGACTCGCCATCCAGATACCAATTGGCCTGCGCCGGCAATGCGGCAGAGGCCAGCAGCAGACTGACAAAGGCTTTGTAGAGGGAGCGGTTGAACATTGAACACTCGTTGGGCGAAAAACCTGCACGAACCTTAACCGCCCACGCCGTTATTGCAAATGTTCAATCTGCGCAAATCTGCCGACAATAAAAATCTCTGTGGCGAGGGAGCTTGCTCCCGCTCGGCTGCGTAGCAGTCGCATGACCCGCCTACACAGTTTTACAGACAGCGCGCAAAGGGCCGCTGCGCGCCCCAACGGGAGCAAGCTCCCTCGCCACAATGGGGAAGTGGCGCTCCACAGATCAGGGATTTAGGCGACAACCCTGCCGTTCGCTCAACCACTGGGCACGGTTGCTGCGGCCCATGCCGCTGACGTTGACGGTTTTGCTCGTGCTGTCATCGCTGAATTCGCTGGTCGGCAGCCACTGTTTCACATAGCCCCGGCAATACTCGGCATCGTTGTTCATCACGTAGCGACACGAACAATATTCCTTCGCCGTGTACGCGCTGATGATGTCGGGGAACGCCCACAGGTTTTCCCGTTCGAGCCAGATCCAGCCCAGCAGCACGATCAGCGCCAGCAGCAGAATCCGCTTGACCAGCTTCATGGCTGCACCGCCTTGAGCACGCGCTTGAGCAATTCGTTATGGCGATAGCTACCGTCGCGATCATCGGCATAGCGCACGATCACCAGTTTCTCGCTGGGAATCACATACAGCGCCTGCCCCCAGTGGCCGAGGGCGGCAAAGGTATCGGGCGGTGCGTCGGGCCACGGTGCGGCGGCGCCATCCGCCGGGCGATTGAGCCACCAGTGGCCACCGGGTACCGCTTCGTCTTGGTGCGCCTTGTAGCCGGCAAAAGCCTCGCGGTTGAAGGCGACCCAATCCTTGGGCAGCAATTGCCGGTCGCGCCAGCGCCCGTCGCGAGCCATCAGCAGACCGACCCGCGCCAGATCCCGCGCCGTGAGATAGGCATAAGAGGACGCGACGAACGTGCCGCCGGCATCGGTTTCCCACACGGCGTGGCGGATGCCCAACGGCTCGAACAGCGCTGTCCATGGATAGTCGGGATAACGCTGCGGGCCAACCATGTTCTTCAGCGCCGCCGCCAGCAGATTGCTGTCGCCACTGGAGTAACGGAACGTCTGCCCCGGCGGCGCATAAGCGTCGTGATTGGCAGTGAACGCGGGCATGTCGCGGTGCCCACGGGTGTAGAGCATCGCCACCACCGAGGATTTCAGCGGGGCGTATTCGTAGTCTTCCTGCCAGTCCAGCCCGGAGGCCCAGTGCAGCAGATCCGCTATGGTGATCGCCGGGTGTTTTTCCAGTGCCGGATAAAACTTCGAAACCGGATCATCCAGTTTGAACAGGCCTTCGCCATAGGCCACACCCAGCACGGTGGCCATCAGGCTTTTGCTGATCGACCAGGTCAAGTGCGGGGTCTCGGCACGGCTCGGGCCGGCGTAGCGTTCGTAGATCAACTGGCCGTCGCGGATGATCAGCAGAGCGTCGGTGCGGATGCCTTGGCGGGTAGTGTCGTCGCGGGGTGGGAAGGCGTAGGTCTCCAATGCCTCGACTGCTGCGCCGCTGATTTTTGCGCCAGCCGGCCATTGCTCACCGGGCCATTGCCCGGCCTGGACCGTGAAGCTGATCAGCAGCAGAAACAGGGACAGGCCTTTGCACATGGTGAGGGCTCTTGGGGGAGAACCTGCTGAGGGTAGTCGGGGTTGATGACAGATGTGTGGTGGTTTCGAGACTGCCATCGCGAGCAGGCTCACTCCTACAAAGGAACGCATTTCACCTGTAGGAGTGAGCCTGCTCGCGATAAGGCCAGTCAGCCCACCGCCAAAGCTTTGGCCAAGCGCTTGGCCCGCGCACCGGCCGCCAACTGCATCACCCCCTGATCACGCTGCCACATCTGCGCCCACTCCGGATTACCCTCGGCCAACACCTGATCGATCTCGGGTTTGAGTGCATCAAACTGCGCAAACAACCCACCCAGCAACACATGCCCCGCCGGATTGTTCGGCGGCTGGCGGCTCGCCTCCGCGCACCCGGCCAACAGCGCCAGCAAGCGCAACAGCAGCGGCTGCGACCAGCCGCTGTCCTGACCGACGCCATACAACCACGCGGTCATCGCGCTCAGCACGTAGATATCTTCCAGGGTGCGAAACGGCTTCACATAAGCATCCCAGCCATCGCCCGCGAGCAACTCGCACAACGCGCCGTCCAGATGCAGCCGACCGTGACTGATGTCCGGCATCAGCGGCAGCGCCGGGAGTTTTTCCACGCGCACGCCGGGCTCGCCGGGATAGACCACCGCCAGACTCAGGCGCGGCGTTTCGCCGGGCTCTTCAGTGCGCGCGGCGATCAATAGCCAGTCCGCCGCATCCCCGGCGGTGACGAAATCCTTTCGCCCGTTGAGGCGCAAATCCGTCAGGCGCGTCTGCATGTCCGCCGGACGCAAACTGCGCTGTTCGGTCGCACACAAGGCGCCAAGGCTCGGCGGCGCGCTGGGCCAGAGCATGCGTAACGCCGCCTGATACCCCACCAGAAATGCCAGCCCCGGCGTCGCCATCCGCCGGCCTCCGGCCACGGCCAGTTCGAACGGCGTCACATTGCCCAATTGATGCAGCAAGGTGGCGAAACCTTCCGCCAGATCAGCCACGGCGGGCAGGCGTTCACGGCTTTCGAGCAGGCTGGGCCAGGGCATAAGAGGCTCCTTGTGGGCTGTCATACAAGCATCACCAAACGTTCATGGCGATGACACCGGGGCTACATAGCCTGACTTTGCACAACATGGCTGCATAAAGAAAGTCGATCGGCTGCAACCCACGACGGGTTCAAGGCCCGTACGGAGATTCAAATGACTCAGATCGCCCGCATCAGCGACACCGGCAATGAACGCCGCCTGCAAGCCGAACGCCTGATCGGCGCCGAGGCCTTGCAGCAAGCCCAGGCCTTGCGTTTCAGCGTATTCAGCGGCGAGTTCAACGCCAAGCTGAAAGGCGCGGAACTGGGTCTGGACATGGATGACTATGATGTTCACTGCAGCCACATCGGCGTGCGTGACCTGAACACCGGGCGTCTGGTCGCCACCACCCGTTTGCTCGATCACACCGCCGCCAGCAGCCTGGGCAAGTTCTACAGTGAAGAAGAATTCAGCCTGCATGGCCTCGCCCATCTGCAAGGCCCGATTCTCGAAATCGGCCGCACCTGCGTCGACCCGGCCTACCGCAACGGCGGCACCATCGCCGTGCTCTGGGGTGAACTGGCCGAAGTGTTGAATCAGGGCGGCTACAGCTACCTGATGGGTTGCGCGAGCATCCCGATGCAGGACGGCGGCGTGCAGGCCCACGCGATCATGCAGCGTCTGCGCGAACGTTATCTGTGCACCGAACATTTGCGCGCCGAACCGAAAAATCCGTTGCCGTCGCTGGATATCCCGTCGAACGTGATCGCCGAGATGCCGCCGCTGCTCAAGGCCTACATGCGTCTGGGTGCGAAGATCTGCGGCGAGCCGTGCTGGGACGAAGACTTCCAGGTCGCCGATGTGTTCATCCTGCTCAAGCGCGACGAACTCTGCCCGCGCTACGCCAAGCACTTCAAGGCGGCCGTGTGATGAGCCGGTTGCGGGTGTACGCGCGGATCGCGCGGGTGCTGCTGGTGGTGGCGCTGGGCCTGACCATGGCCAGCGTCTTCGGCGTGTTCGAACGCCTGGGCCTGGCGCATTCGATGCAACGTCGACAGCGCTGGTCGCGGTTTTTCATGGCGCGCCTGAGCCATGCCCTGCCCTTTCGCGTGACTGTGCATGGCGAATTGCCGAAGCAGCCGATGCTGTGGGTCAGCAATCATGTGTCATGGACTGACATTCCGCTGCTGGGCATGCTCACGCCGCTTTCATTTCTGTCCAAGGCCGAAGTGCGCACCTGGCCGGTGGCGGGTTGGCTGGCGGCCAAGGCTGGCAGTCTATTCATCCGTCGCGGCTCGGGTGACAGCCAGTTGATCCGCAAACAGATGACCCGCCATTTGCAGACGCAGCATCCGCTGCTGATGTTCCCGGAAGGCACCACCACCGATGGCCGCTCGCTGCGCACCTTTCATGGTCGCCTGCTGTCGGCGGCGATTGATTCAGAGGTGATGCTGCAACCGGTGGCGATCCGTTATCTGCGCGATGGCGAGATCGACACGCTGGCACCGTTCATTGGCGACGATGATCTGCTGTCGCACCTGATGCGGCTGTTCAGCCATGATTGCGGCGATGTCGAAGTGCACCTGCTCAAGCCGATCGCCTGTCAGGGACGCGAACGTGCGGCGCTGGCGTTCGAAGCGCAGCAGGCGGTGCAGAAGGCGTTGTTTGGTGATATCGCCAAACCAGCCGAACCACGGCGTGCCGGCGAGTTGATCGCTGCCTGAAACAAAGATCCCTTTTGTAGGAGTGAGCCTGCTCGCGATAGCGGAGGTCGGTCGATATTTATTCGACTGATCCACCGCTATCGCGAGCAGGCTCACTCCTACAAGGTTTCAGGGGGATGGCTGATGTTGTGCAAAATCCTGAAGCTGCGGATAAAAAAGCCGGAAATCCTCACTCAGCGGTTCATACAACCGCCGCAATTCCTGCATCGCCCCCGCCAATTCCTCAGGCCGCGTCAGACGCCGCGAGATCCCGCGCAGCACCTGCTCCAGCACTTCAAACTCCTGATACGACCCCAGCCAGTCATTGGCAACCATGTGCGGCGCGATTTGCGCCAGGCGCTCGGGCAATTGCCGTTCATTCGACAGCACCCGGTACACGTCACGGGTGAACTGCTGCAGCGGTTGATCGGCGTACAGCGTCCAGTCCCGCGCCAGGCAATGGTCGAAAAACACATCGAGGACGATCCCGGCATAACGCCGCCGGGTCGCGGTGAAACGCCCGAGGGCGATGTCCACCAACGGGTGGCGATCGGTGAACACATCAATGCGCCGATGCAGCTGAATCGCCGCTTCAATCGGCGGTGCAAACTGCCCTTGCAGGCGTCCTTTGACGAAATCGCCATACAGACTGCCGAGTAATTGCTCGGGGCGCTGGCCTCCGAGGTGTAAATGTGCGAGATAGTTCATGGGCGCAGCTTAGCACTGCGCGCTTTCATCGTTACACCACACGTATCGTTATAACCCGATATACCGATTTATGCGGTCGTCAGATCAAATTCATATTGGTATATCGCGAAATACCGATTTAAAGTTCGCCTCATCGCGATATAGCGCTACAGATCACGAGCACAAAGCCATGAACCTCGACCTCGACGAAATAATAAAAGCCCTGGCACACCCAGTACGGCGAGACATCCTCATCTGGCTGAAAGACCCCAAAGCCCAGTTTCCTGAGCAGATTCACAACCACGAGTACGGCATCTGCGCCGGGCAGATCGATCAACGCTGCGGCCTGTCGCAGTCGACCGTCTCCGCCCACCTAGCAACCCTGCAACGTGCAGGTTTGATCAGCAGCCAGAAAGCCGGCCAGTGGCACTTCTTCAAACGCAACGAGGACGTGATCCAGGCGTTCCTCGACGCCATCGTCAAAGAGCTCAGCGCTCCCACAAGGAATTGACTCAAATGCCCCTCTCGCTACTCATTCTGGCCTTGAGCGCCTTCGCCATCGGCACCACCGAGTTCGTCATCATGGGCCTGCTGCCCGATGTGGCGGCCGACCTTGGTGTGTCGATCCCCGGCGCTGGCTGGCTGGTGACCGGTTACGCCCTGGGCGTGGCCATCGGTGCGCCGTTCATGGCACTGGCCACCGCAAAACTGCCGCGCAAGGCTGCACTGGTAGCGCTGATGGGGATTTTCATCGTCGGTAACCTGCTGTGCGCCATCGCCAGTGACTACAACGTGCTGATGTTCGCCCGTGTCATCACCGCGCTGTGCCATGGTGCGTTCTTTGGTATCGGTTCTGTGGTAGCTGCCGGGTTGGTGGCGCCGAACAAGCGTGCATCCGCCGTGGCGCTGATGTTCACTGGCCTGACCCTGGCCAACGTCCTCGGTGTCCCGCTGGGTACGGCGCTGGGCCAGGAAGCCGGTTGGCGTTCGACCTTCTGGGCGGTGACCGTGATTGGTGTGATCGCGCTGATCGGTCTGATCCGCTTCCTGCCGGCCAAGCGTGACGAGGAAAAACTCGACATGCGCGCCGAACTCGCCGCCCTCAAAGGCGCCGGCATCTGGCTGTCGCTGAGCATGACCGCGCTGTTCGCTGCGTCGATGTTCACCCTCTTCACCTATGTCGCGCCGCTGCTCGGTGATGTCACCGGTGTCTCGCCAAAAGGCGTGACCTGGACCCTGCTGCTGATCGGCCTGGGCCTGACGGTGGGCAACATCATCGGTGGCAAATTGGCGGACAAGCGTCTCGGCGCGACCCTGATCGGCGTGTTCGTGGCGATGGCGGTGGTTTCCACCGTGCTGAGCTGGACCAGCGTTGCGCTGATCCCGACAGAAATCACTCTGTTCCTCTGGGCCACCGCTTCGTTCGCCGCCGTCCCGGCGCTGCAAGTCAACGTGGTGACCTTCGGCAAGGCCGCACCGAACCTGGTGTCGACCCTGAACATCGGCGCTTTCAACATCGGCAACGCCCTGGGCGCCTGGGTCGGCGGCAGCGTCATCGCCCACGGTTTCGGCCTGACCAGCGTGCCCTTGGCCGCAGCAGCCCTGGCGGTACTCGCGCTGCTGGTGACCCTGATCACTTTCCGTCAGAACGGCGATGCCGGTCTGGCCCCTGCTACCCACTGATTAACCACTTCACTGACGAGGGTTGTACACATGGCAACTATTTTCGATCCGATCAAACTGGGCGACCTCGAGCTGTCCAACCGCATCATCATGGCCCCGCTGACCCGCTGCCGCGCTGATGAAGGCCGCGTACCGAACGCGCTGATGGCCGAGTACTACGTGCAACGCGCCTCCGCCGGTCTGATCCTGTCCGAAGCCACTTCGGTGACGCCGATGGGCGTTGGCTACCCGGACACCCCGGGCATCTGGTCCAACGACCAGGTGCGCGGCTGGACCAACGTAACCAAAGCGGTGCATGCGGCCGGCGGCAAGATCGTCCTGCAACTGTGGCACGTCGGCCGCATCTCGCACCCGTCGTACCTCAACGGCGAAACCCCGGTCGCGCCGAGCGCCATCCAGCCGAAGGGTCACGTCAGTCTGGTGCGCCCACTGGCCGACTATCCGACCCCGCGTGCTCTGGAAACCGCTGAAATCGCCGAGATCGTCGAGGCCTACCGCACCGGTGCCGAAAACGCCAAAGCCGCCGGCTTCGACGGTGTGGAAATCCACGGCGCCAACGGCTACCTGCTCGACCAGTTCCTGCAAAGCAGCACCAACCAGCGCACCGACAACTACGGCGGCTCCCTGGAGAACCGTGCACGTCTGCTGCTGGAAGTGACTGACGCGGCGATCGACGTCTGGGGCGCCGGCCGTGTCGGCGTGCACCTGGCACCCCGCGCCGACTCCCACGACATGGGCGACGACAATCTGGCCGAGACCTTCACTTATGTGGCTCGCGAGCTGGGCAAGCGCGGCATCGCCTTCATCTGCTCCCGCGAGAAAGAAGGCGCCGACAGCCTCGGCCCACAATTGAAAGAAGCCTTCGGCGGCGCGTACATCGCCAACGAACGTTTCACCAAGGACAGCGCCAATGCTTGGCTGGCTGAAGGCAAGGCAGACGCGGTGGCGTTCGGCGTACCGTTCATTGCCAACCCGGATCTGCCAGCCCGCCTGAAGGCCGATGCACCGCTCAACGATGCGCGTCCTGAACTGTTCTACGGCAAAGGCCCGGTCGGCTATATCGATTATCCAGCGCTGTAAAAAACATCAACCAACAAGTAAGCCCTGCCTCGAAAGAGTCAGGGCTTTTTTATTTGCACACATTTAAAGATTCGCCTTCGAAAGAATACAAACCTAAACTTCGCCTTGCAACTTACCACTTGCACATCAACCAACTTAATCAAGCAAGGATATATAAAAATGAACAATATAGACCCAAATAAACTTACATTTCTCCTGCAAATCACCAATGCCACGGATTCTACTTTCTGGCTTGATGATTCCTCTCCAAAGCACCCACCCTTGACCCCTATCGATAAGATCCTTCCTTACCAGACCGTCTTTATGATGTTTGAGGGAGATCCTCATCTGAAGCAGGACATCGTTATTGATTACGATATCAAAAAAGAGATATTCAGCACTTACGTCTGTTACACCAACTACAAACAGAAAGTACAGTTCGACACCTCGCTCAGTTATTGCTACAGAAAAATGGCGGGGCACCGGGCTCCAAAATTCGAACTCTTCTGGGATAAAAATGCTTTCTCTATTGGCGCCGAACCCATCACCTGCGACGCATTATTGGCAAATGAAAACCCGGTTTATCCTTACAGCAATAAGATGGTCGCATTTATGACGCCATCGGACTGATAGAGAGTTATCCCCTCATGCAGTAACGGTAAAGGCGCAAGGCAACTCACCACCGTGGCTCCAGCCCATCGGAAGTGACGCAGCCCAGTGGTAAAAATCGGGCACAGGGGACACAGAAACAAAACGGACCGGTTGGTGCGTATCGGCTGCTCGGCGCCCTTTTAGCCCGAGCGTTAACACTCATTCACACAGTCGACACAAAACCCCTACAAAATACGTAGCTCGCTACCTATCAACCCGGCCGACGTACGTATATAAAAGCACCCCATTACAGAAAGTCTTGAAGCAGGGACATTTCCCCGCTTCAAGTCTTGACACGGATAGATTCAATTACGCATTTTGTTTCATTTGCGCAGACTGGGGCTCAGGCGCAGCATATCCAGCCCTGTATCGACCCAGCGCTCGGCTTCGGCATGCAATTGAAAGCTGTCCGGCGCCAACAGCCATCCATACAGGAGGCCATCGATATACGCATGAATGCTGATGGCCGCCCGGGCAGTGTCGAGATCTTCCGGCAACTGGCCGCGATTGACCGCATTACGCAGGGTCAGGCCGATGCGCAGGTTGCAATCGAGACTGGCCGTGCGGCGCTGCTGGCGCAGATCGCACATTTCATCGGTGAATTCGCACTTATGAAACAGAATCTCGTTGATGCGACGGGTCTTCGGATCCAGGGCTACCTGATGGAACAGATGGATCAACAGCTTGCGCATGCACCCCAACGGGTCGAGTTCATCCTCGCTCTCGCTGGCCTTGGCCAATTCATCCAGCGGTTCATGCAGGCTGTCGAGCATCGCCTGCACCAGATCAGCCTTGTTGCTGAAATGCCAATAGATGGCCCCGCGCGTGACGCCGGCCATTGTCGCGATATCCGCCAGGGTCGTGCGCGCCACGCCCCTTTCATAAAACGCTTTCTCGGCCGCTTCGAGAATCTGGCTGCGCGTTTCCTGAGCTTCCTCTTTGGTACGACGGACCATGGCAGTAAAACCTCAAACGGGATGTTTCAGGGATGGCTGAATATCCGCTGAATAAAGAGGGGGCCGATCTCTCACGAATCAGCTCCCCGGCCTACAATTTCAAACCTTGCGACGCATTTTGTAACAGGGTGGGTACGACGCCAAGCTATTTACAAACAACCATGAACGTAAGTATATTCCTTAGCAAGCTACTTATCCACTCGACCCGATTTTTTTACCCTTTCACACTTCTTGTGCGCAATGTGCGCGCCTGACCCGAGGATCTTCATGCAATTCAAGCCAGCTGTTACCGCTCTGGTCACTGCCGTCGCCCTGGCATCGCTGCTCAGCGGATGTAAAAAGGAAGAAGCGGCCCCAGCCGCTCCGCCTCCTCAGGTCGGCGTCGTCACCCTGCAACCACAAGCGTTCACCCTCACGTCGGAACTGCCGGGGCGCACCAGTGCGTATCGCATCGCTGAAGTTCGACCACAGGTCAACGGCATCATTCTCAAGCGTCTGTTCAAGGAAGGCGGCGACGTCAAAGCCGGCCAGCAGCTATATCAGATCGATCCGGCAGTCTATGAAGCGACCCTGAAAAGCGCAGAAGCCAACCTGCGTTCGACCAAGTCGATCTCTGACCGCTACAAGCAACTGGTCGACGAGCAGGCCGTGAGCCGCCAGGAATACGACACCGCCGTGGCCAATCGCATGGAATCGGAAGCGTCGCTGCAGAGCGCGCAGATCAACGTGAAATACACCAAGGTCTACGCGCCGATCTCCGGCCGCATTGGCCGTTCTTCGGTGACCGAAGGCGCGCTGGTCAGCAATGGTCAGGCCGACGCGATGGCGACGATCCAGCAACTGGACCCGATCTACGTCGACGTCACCCAGTCCTCGGTTGAACTGCTCGAACTGCGCCGCGAGCTGGAAAGCGGTCGTCTGCAGAAGGCCGGCGACAACTCGGCAGCGGTCAAGCTGACCCTGGAAGACGGCAGCCAGTACAAGCTCGACGGCAAGCTGGAATTCTCCGAAGTATCGGTGGATCCGACTACCGGTTCCGTGACCTTGCGCGCCGTGTTCCCGAACCCGGATCACACCCTGCTGCCAGGCATGTTCGTCCGTGCCCAGTTGCAGGCCGGTGTCAACGCCGCGGCCATTCTGGCGCCGCAGCAAGGCGTGACCCGCGACCTCAAAGGTACGCCGACCGCACTGGTTGTCGGCGCGGACAACAAGGTTGAACTGCGTCAGCTCAAGGCCAGCCGTACCGTCGGCAGCCAGTGGCTGATCGAGGATGGCCTGAAAGCCGGCGATCGTCTGATCACCGAAGGTCTGCAGTACGTTCGCCCAGGTGTTCAGGTCAATCCGACCGAAGCGACCAACGTAGCCAAGAACCCGGCCCCCGCTCAAGCAGCTGACAAAGCCGCTGGCGGCAAAGGGGAGTAACTCATGTCGAAATTTTTTATCGACCGTCCGATTTTCGCCTGGGTAATTGCCCTGGTGATCATGTTGGTCGGGGCTCTATCGATCCTGAAATTGCCGATCAACCAGTACCCGAGCATTGCGCCTCCGGCCATCGCGATCTCCGTAACCTACCCGGGTGCTTCGGCACAGACGGTTCAGGACACCGTGGTCCAGGTGATCGAACAGCAGCTCAACGGTATCGACAACCTGCGTTATGTGTCCTCGGAAAGTAACTCCGACGGCAGCATGACCATCACCGCGACATTCGAGCAAGGCACCAACTCCGACACCGCGCAGGTTCAGGTTCAGAACAAGCTGAACCTGGCCACCCCGCTGCTGCCGCAGGAAGTTCAGCAACAGGGTATCCGCGTGACCAAGGCAGGGAAGAACTTCCTGCTGGTGATCGGCGTGGTGTCGCGTGACGGCAGCATGACCAACGACGACCTGTCCAACTACATCGTGTCGAACATGCAGGACCCGATCTCGCGGACCGCCGGTGTCGGTGACTTCCAGGTCTTCGGTGCCCAGTACGCGATGCGCATCTGGCTCGACCCGGCCAAGCTGAACAAGTACAACCTGACTCCGGCTGATGTCAGCAGCGCGATCTCGGCGCAGAACGTTCAGGTGTCTTCCGGTCAGCTCGGCGGTCTGCCGGCGCTGCCTGGCCAGCAGTTGAACGCCACGATCATCGGCAAGACCCGTCTGCAGACCGCCGAGCAGTTCAAGGCGATTCTGCTGAAGGTCAACCAGGACGGTTCGCAAGTGCACATCGGCGATGTCGCTGACGTTGGTCTGGGTGGCGAAAACTCGACCATCTCGGCGCAGTTCAACGGCAAGCCATCGTCCGGTCTGGCGGTAAAACTGGCCAACGGCGCCAACGCCCTCGACACCGCCAAGGCGCTGCGCAAGACGATTGACGAACTCAAGCCGTTCTTCCCGCAAGGCATGGAAGTGGTATTCCCGTACGACACCACCCCGGTGGTGACCGAATCGATCAAGGGTGTGGTTGAAACCCTGGTCGAAGCGATCGTGCTGGTGTTCCTGGTGATGTTCCTGTTCCTGCAGAACTTCCGCGCCACGGTCATCACCACGATGACCGTGCCGGTGGTATTGCTCGGTACCTTCGGCATCCTCGCGGCGTTCGGCTTCAGCATCAACACCCTGACCATGTTCGGTATGGTGCTGGCCATCGGCTTGCTGGTGGACGACGCCATCGTCGTGGTGGAGAACGTCGAGCGGGTGATGAGCGAAGAAGGCTTGTCACCGAAGGAAGCGACCAAAAAGTCCATGGGCCAGATCCAGGGCGCTCTGGTCGGTATCGCGCTGGTTCTGTCGGCGGTACTGCTGCCAATGGCGTTCTTCAGCGGCTCCACCGGTGTGATCTACAAGCAGTTCTCGATCACCATCGTCTCGGCCATGGCCCTGTCGGTGATGGTTGCCCTGATCTTCACCCCGGCACTGTGCGCCACCATGCTCAAGGCCATCCCGAAAGGCGAGCACGGCACGCCGAAAAAAGGTTTCTTCGGCTGGTTCAACCGCAGCTTCGACCGTGGCGTGAAAAGCTACGAGCGCGGTGTCGGCAACATGCTGTCGCGCAAAGCGCCTTACCTGCTGGCCTACGTCCTGATCGTGGTCGGAATGATCTGGCTGTTCACCCGCATTCCGACCGCGTTCCTGCCGGAAGAAGACCAGGGCGTACTGTTCGCTCAGGTGCAGACCCCGGCCGGCTCCAGCGCCGAACGTACGCAAGTCGTGATCGACGAAATGCGTTCCTATCTGCTGGATAAGGAAGCGGGCGCAGTGGCGTCGGTGTTCACCGTGAACGGCTTCAACTTCGCCGGTCGTGGGCAGAGCTCGGGTCTGGCGTTCATCATGCTCAAGCCGTGGCACGAACGTGATTCGAACAACAGCGTGTTTGCCCTGGCCCAGCGCGCCCAGCAGCACTTCTTCAGCTTCCGCGATGCGATGGTGTTCGCCTTTGCTCCGCCGGCAGTACTGGAGCTGGGTAACGCCACCGGTTTCGACGTGTTCCTGCAGGACCGCGCCGGTATCGGTCACGAAAAACTGATGGAAGCGCGTAACCAGTTCCTCGGCATGGCTGCGCAGAGCAAGGTGCTCTACCAGGTGCGTCCGAACGGGCTGAACGACGAGCCGCAATATCATCTGGAAATCGACGATGCGAAGGCCCGCGCCCTGGGCGTGAGCATTTCCGACATCAACAGCACCCTGTCGATCTCCTTCGGTAGTAGCTACGTCAACGACTTCATCGACCGCGGTCGCGTCAAGAAGGTGTACATCCAGGGCCAGGCCGGCTCGCGGATGAGCCCGGAAGACTTGAAGAAGTGGTACGTGCGCAACAGCGCCGGGACCATGGTGCCGTTCTCCGCATTCGCCAAGGGCGAGTGGATCTACGGCTCGCCGAAACTGGCGCGTTACAACGGTGTGGAAGCGATGGAGATTCTCGGGTCTCCGGCGCCGGGTTACTCCACCGGTGAAGCGATGGCCGAAGTCGAAGCGATTGCCAAGAAGCTGCCGGCCGGTGTCGGTATCTCCTGGACCGGTCTGTCCTACGAGGAACGTCTGTCCGGCTCGCAGGCGCCAGCGCTGTACGCCCTGTCGCTGCTGATGGTGTTCCTGTGTCTGGCGGCGCTGTATGAAAGCTGGTCGATTCCGATTGCGGTCATGCTCGTGGTACCACTGGGGATCATCGGTGCGTTGATGGCCACCAGCCTGCGTGGGCTGTCCAACGACGTGTACTTCCAGGTGGGCCTGTTGACGACCATCGGTCTTGCGGCTAAAAACGCCATTCTGATCGTCGAGTTCGCCAAGGAGCTGCATGAACAAGGGCGCAGTCTGCGCGATGCGGCGATCGAAGCGTGCCGCATGCGTCTGCGACCGATCATCATGACCTCGCTGGCGTTCGTCCTCGGTGTAGTACCGTTGGCTATCTCCACTGGCGCAGGTTCGGGCAGCCAGCATGCGATCGGTACGGGCGTGATTGGCGGTATGCTCACGGCTACGATTCTGGCGATCTTCTGGGTCCCACTGTTCTTCGTCACGGTTTCGTCCATGGGCCAGCGTAAAATCGCCGACCAGGATGAGACGACTGAAACTCCTAAAGAGGCTGGCCAATGAGCAAGTCGCTACTCTCCATCGCAGTCGCCGCCTTCGTGCTGAGCGGTTGTTCGCTGATTCCTGACTATCAGCGACCAGAAGCACCGGTTGCGAACCAGTTCCCGCAGGGCCCGGCTTACTCGCCGGCCCAGGCACCGGCGCAAGCCGCTGCCGAGCAGGGCTGGAAGCAGTTTTTCCATGACCCGGCCCTGCAGCAACTGATCCAGGTATCGCTGGAAAACAACCGCGACCTGCGTGTCGCGGCGTTGAACATCGACGCCTATGCGGCTCAGTACCGCATCCAGCGTGCCGACCTGTTCCCGGCCGTTTCGGCGAACGCCACCGGCAGTCGCCAGCGCGTTCCGGCACGGGCTTCGCAGACCGGTGAAGCGGGCATCACCAGCTCCTACACCGCGACCGTCGGCATCAGCGCCTACGAACTCGACCTGTTCGGTCGGGTGCGCAGCCTGAGCGAACAAGCGCTGCAACAATACTTCGCCACCGAAGAAGCGCGCCGCAGCACGCAGATCAGTCTGGTGGCCAGCGTGGCCAACGCGTACATGACCTGGCAGGCCGACAAGGAACTGCTCAAGCTGACGCAAGACACCCTCGGTGCCTTTGAAGAAAGCTACAAGCTGACCAGCCGCAGCAACGAAGTCGGTGTGGCCTCGGCGCTGGACCTGGCGCAGTCGCGTACCTCGGTGGAAAACGCCCGGGCGCAACTGGCCAAGTACACCCGTCAGGTGGCTCAGGACGAAAACAGCCTGACCCTGCTGCTCGGCACCGGCATCCCGGCCAATCTGCAAGCGGCCAAACCGCTGTCGGATGACCTGCTGAGCGATGTACCGGCCGGTCTGCCTTCGGACCTGCTGCAGCGTCGTCCGGACATCCTGCAAGCCGAGTACAACCTGAAAGCGGCCAACGCCAACATCGGCGCCGCCCGTGCAGCGTTCTTCCCGAGCATCAGCCTGACCGCCAACGCGGGCAGCCTGAGCCCGGACCTGTCCGGTCTGTTCAAGGGCGGCTCGGGTACCTGGCTGTTCCAGCCACAGATCAACCTGCCGATCTTCAACGCCGGCAGCCTGCGCGCCAGCCTCGACTACGCCAAGATCCAGAAGGACATTGGCGTGGCGAACTACGAGAAGTCGATTCAAACCGCCTTCCAGGAAGTCGCCGACGGCCTGGCCGCGCGCCAGACCTACACCGAGCAGCTGCAGGCGCAGCGTGACTTCGTCGCGGCCAACCAGGATTACTACCGCCTGGCCGAGCGTCGTTATCGCATCGGTGTCGACAGCAACCTGACCTTCCTCGACGCCCAGCGTCAGTTGTTCAGTGCGCAACAGGCACTGATCACCGACCGCCTCGCGCAGCTGACCAGTGCGGTCAACCTGTACAAGGCTCTGGGTGGCGGCTGGAATGCGCAGACCGCGCAGAACGAACCGCTGAAAGAAGAAGCGCCGAAGATGAAGCTGTTTTGATCTTTGGTTGAGAAAAAAGCCCGCTATCCAGGCGGGCTTTTTTTTGCATGAAAGAATCTCTCAACAAACGTTCAGAAATATCAATATTCAAACTCAGCCCAAAAATCATCAGCTTCTACTTTTACTACCTGCCCATCACGATCTACATAATTAAACGAAAAAGTTCCATCAATGCGTTGCTTCACGTCATTATCAACGATGCCGTGAACTTTCAGTATGCCCTTACCAAATGCATCCCCACTAATTCCTCCATTCGGCCTTCCGGTTCCAAACATAGCGCAAACTTCCCAGTCGTCGTCGAAAGGATTCTTAATTTCGTAGGTCTTTTTTTGCAACTTATGATTAGCCAGCAGCATGACTGCTGGTACTCTGGCGTCCGTATCCTCCCCAAAGTAGGCCTCAACTACAGTACGCCAACTCTCAATATAGAAGTTGAACCATCCCGTCTGCAGCTTTTCATCCTCCTGCCCCTCTCGCTTGACACGAAGTTCAATGAACCCACTTGTAGATTTTACCAGCTTTAAATTTTCACCAAATTTTTTAACTTCACCAACATCAACACCACTCGAACCTTTCATAACAAGCCCTTCCCTTCCATAACAAGAGCAAAAAATTTACGCCACTTTCTCTCTCACGCACAACTGTCACTACTGACAGTTGACTTTTTTATACCACTGCAATCAGCATGAAATATTTTATAGAAAGCAAAAACTCCTGGTGCCACTTTCTGCAATCGCCGCGCCCAACAAGTTCAGAATATTCAGAGATTTGCAAAAGCCGCTACATCCGGGGCACAACGTTGGTACTGAAATTCACATGCGACGCCCAGCGTCAGTTGTTCAGCGCGCAACAGGCACTGATCACCGACCGCCTCGCGCAGCTGACCAGTGCGGTCAACCTGTACAAGGCCCTGGGCGGTGGCTGGAATGCGCAGACCGCGCAGAACGAACCGCTGAAAGAAGAAGCGCCGAAGATGAAGCTGTTCTGATCATCCGGTGAACACAAGGAGCCCACCATTTGGCGGGCTTTTTGTTGCCTGAAAATCAAAAGATCGCAGCCTTCGGCAGCTCCTGCATTTGAAATGCGTTTCCCCTGTAGGAGCTACCGAGGCTGCGATCTTTTGCTGTTCGATAATCGCCCAAAACCCGCTTTCACCGATTGAATCCCGCCCACCGCGCCCCGCACCATTCGCTCCACAACACCAATAACAACAGGTTCGACACCATGCTCACGCGCCCTGCCTCGCCCGGCTGATCACCACCGCCTTATCCCTGAATCTGCAATTTCTTGCCCGCCCCGAAAGCGGCGCAACGAACCCGTTCGCCCTAAAAAAATAACAAGAGACCCTGCGATGACTCATCCAACCGCGCCGTACGCATTCCCCGGCCTGATCGCCCTGGCCCTGACCGGCGTCGCCTTGCCCGCCGCTGCCGAAGAAGCCGGTTTTGTCGAAGGCGCCAGCGCCAACCTGAACCTGCGCAACTTCTACATCAACCGCAACTTCACCAATCCGACCAAGGCTCAGGGCAAGGCTGAAGAGTGGACGCAGAACTTCATCCTTGATGCCAAATCCGGCTTTACCCAGGGCACCGTCGGCTTCGGCATGGACGTGCTCGGCCTGTACTCGGTAAAGCTCGATGGCGGCAAAGGCACCGGTGGCACGCAACTGCTGCCGCTGGATCACGACGGGCGGCCGGCGGACAACTTCGGCCGCACCAACGTCGCGTTCAAGGCCAAGCTCTCTCAGACCGAAGTGAAGGTCGGCGAATGGATGCCGGTGCTGCCGATCCTGCGCTCGGACGATGGCCGCTCGCTGCCGCAAACCTTCCGTGGCGGGCAGATCACCTCGAAGGAGATCAACGGTCTGACCCTGTATGGCGGGCAGTTCCGCGCCAACAGCCCGCGCGATGACAGCAGCATGAGCGACATGTCGATGTTCGGCAAAGCGGCGTTCACCTCCGATCGCTTCAACTTTAAGGGCGGTGAATACCAGTTCAACGAAAAACGCACGCAGATCGGCCTGTGGAACGCCGAACTCAAGGACATCTACAGCCAGCAATACCTCAACCTGACACACAGCCAGCCACTCGGCGACTGGACGCTGGGCGCCAACCTGGGCTTCTTCTACGGCAAGGACGATGGCAGCGCCCGCGCTGGCGAACTCGACAACAAGACCTGGTCGGGGATGTTCTCGGCTCGCTACGGCGGCAACACCTTCTACGTCGGCCTGCAAAAACTCACCGGCGACAGCGCCTGGATGCGCGTCAACGGCACCAGCGGCGGCACCCTGGCCAACGACAGTTACAACTCCAGCTACGACAACGCTCAGGAGCGATCCTGGCAGGTGCGCCACGACTACAACTTCGCCGCCCTGGGCATCCCCGGCCTGACCCTGATGAACCGCTACATCAGCGGCGACAACGTGCACACCGGAACCATCACCGATGGCAAGGAGTGGGGCCGCGAATCGGAACTGGGCTACACCGTGCAGAGCGGCACCCTGCGCGACCTCAACGTACGCTGGCGCAACTCGACCCTGCGCCGCGACTTCAGCAACAACGAGTTCGACGAAAACCGTCTGATCATCAGCTATCCGATCAGCCTGCTCTGAACCCGCACGCCGGCGCTACGGCGCCGGCATCAACCACTGGTCAGCCCGGACTGGCGATTTGTCGAGGCGCAGATACAGTCAACAGAGTGTGTAAATTCTCCAGCCTGCTGTAGGAGCCCTTAGTTTTCTTCCGTTATCTCCGGATGCTGTACGCGAAGCTGCCTTGGCCACGGAGGTCAGGTATGAGCAAGCGAATAGTTATCGTCGGTGGCGGTGTAGGTGGAACCATGCTGGCCAATCAACTGGTCGGCAAGCTGTATCCCGAAGTTCTACGCGGCGACGTCTCGATCACATTGCTGTCCAGTTCCCCCGATCATTACTACAAACCTGCGTTCATGTACGTGGCGTTCAGTCAGTTCTTCGAAGAGGAACTCAAACGTCCGGAACGCTCATTGTTGCGCCCGGAAATCAGTTTCCACGTTGAAGAAGTCACCCGTTTCGACTTTTCCGGGCAGCAATTGCGCACCCGAACCGGCAAGCGCTTCGACTATGATTTTCTGGTGATCGCCACCGGTTGCGTACCGGCGCCGGAACGCATCGCGGGTCTGCAAGAAGCCGGCGACCACTTCTATCAATACCTTCCTGCCCGGCAGCTGGCGCAACGCCTGAACAGCATCGAAAAAGGCCGGATTTTCATTACCGTGTCCTTCCCGCAAACACCGAACGTCCCGCACCAATGCGGAATCGCGCCCGTGGAAACGACATTGATGCTGGATGATTTGTTGCGTCGCCGGGGCGTTCGCGAGCAAGTGGAAATCATCTACACCTACCCGACGGTTGCCCAGCTATTGCGCAATTGTCTGTTCTTGCAGCGTCCCACGGGTGAAATCCTGCCGAGCATTTTTGCCCGGAAAAACATTCAATTTCAGCGCGGCTTCACCCTGAGCCATGTGGATCCCGATGCAAAAGTCGCCTACTCGGCCGAGGGCGATGCGCAACCCTTCGATATCCTGATGGCTACTCCGCCAATCCAGGCCGTCGAGGTGGTGCGTGAATGCGGCATCTCACAAGCCGCCAATGATGAAGGATGGCTGCCGACCAATCACGAAACGCTGCAGGTCTACGGCCTGGAGAATGTCTACGTGATCGGCGACACCGTCGATCTGCCGGTCAGCAAGGCCGGCGGCGCCTGTCATAACCAGGCGCCGGTGATCGCCAACAACATCACCGCCCAGATCCGTCTTGGCGCACCCAACTCGGTATACGACGGTCGGGTACAGGCGGTAGCACAAATGGGCCTGAATGCCGGGATGCCACTGTGGTACGACTACACCCACGATGTATTGCCGACACCCCCGACCAAATTGGGCGGCCTGCTCAGAAACGGTTTCAATCGCGGTCTTTACTGGGCGGTGGCCCGGGGAATGCTTTGACCCTGCACAGGGAGGAGTGATTGCTCATGAACATGCCCGAGGAAATGTCAGCCACGCCCGGGTTCACTGCCTTGATGGCAAAACTGCAGCCGTTAATCGACGGCGGACGCCTGGAGAATATTGTCGACCTGCTTTCACTGGTTTCCGACATCGCCGATCTGCTCGACACGGCCATGGTGGAAAAACTCGCGCAATTGTTCGAGAGCGGCACTGCCGCCACCTGGACAGTCAGTAATGCAGTGCGCAAGGCCAAAGCCGAAGTATCGGCACAGTCAGAGGCGCCGGGCACTCTGGCGTTACTCAAACTGCTGAATGAAGAGGACACACGCAAAGGCGTGGCCGTTGTTCTGAAAACCCTCAACGTCATTGGACGACAACTGTATCCGCCAGAGAGGACCTCCTCATGAGCGCCAAACTCGAAACGGCAGGGAACGCCTGCACTCACTGGGACGCCAAGGCGTACCAGCAGTTTTCCCGTCTCAGGCAACGCCCGGTCCACGAATTGCTCGACCGTGTCGATCTGCACGACCCCAAACGCATTTATGACCTGGGCTGTGGCACCGGCATCGCCACGCAGTTGCTGGCCGAGCGCTGGCCGCGTGCGCAGTTGCTGGGAGTCGACAGCTCGCGGCAAATGCTTGATCAGGCTCGTTGCCTGCCGATCAACGCCCAATGGCAAGAGTGCGACCTGCTCGATTGGCAACCCGGACAACCCGCCGACCTGCTGCTCGCGGCGGCGGTGCTGCATTTCATCGGCGATCATCAACAGCTGCTGCCGCGCCTGCTGGGGCATCTCAACCCCGGCGGCTGTCTGGCGGCGCACATGCCGGACTGGCGCGATGCCCCGTGGTATCGATTGATGCTCGACACCCTCGACGATGCCGGCCCGGGACACACCCCCATCGGCACAGCAGAACTGCGCCGGCGCATGGCGGCGCGGCCGTTGTTGACGCTGGAGGACTACTACCGCTTGCTGGCGCCGCTGACCACGTCGCTGGATATCTGGGAAACCGAGCAATTGCAGGTGGTTGACGGCAAGTCACCGGTGTACGACTGGGTGAAGGTTTCGGCGCTGCGGCCGGTGATGCAGGCGCTGGATTCAGAGGAACAGGCGCGGTTTATCTATCACTTCCTGATGCGGGTGCACGAGCATTACCCGCCGGAGAAAAACGGGCATACGCTGTTTCCGTTCAAGCGGATTTTCATTGTTGCCAAGGTGTGATGTGTCACGACAAGTATCGCCATCGCGAGCAGGCTCACTCCTAGAATGGAACACGTTCATCTGTAGGAGTGAGCCTGCTCGCGATGGCGTCAGTTCAGGCACCATCACTCCCGGGATTCGACGCCCAGCTCATCCCACACCGACTCCGCCAGATGAAACGTCGCATTCGCCGCCGGGATCCCGCAATAAATCGCGCTCTGCATGATCACTTCCTTGATCTCGCCCCGGCTCACACCGTTGTTGGCCGCCGCACGCAAATGCAGTTTCAGCTCGGCCTCGCGGTTCATCCCGATCAGCATGGCGATGGTGATCAGGCTGCGGGTATGCCGTGGCAGGCCCGGGCGCGTCCAGATGTCGCCCCAGGCGTGGCGGGTGATCATCTCCTGGAATTCCGAGTTGAACTCGGTCAGTGTGGTCAGGCTGCGATCGACATGCGCATCGCCCAACACCGCACGGCGCACTTGCAGGCCTTCGTCGTAACGTTGTTTCTCGTCCACAAATCTTCCCTCACTGAGCGTTCAGAAACGCCAACACCCGATCACTGAAATCGGCACCGGCCTGCACGTTGGACAGGTGCGCGGCATGGAACTCGGCGTACTCGGCGCCGCGCACATGCTCCTGAATGAAATGCCCACCAGACGGTGGCGTTACCGCATCTTCGGTACCCGCGATGACCAGCAGCGGCAGGTTGATCGAGGCCAGTTGCTCACGGAAATCGGCATCACGCACCGCCGCGCAATTGGCCGCATAACCTTCCGGCGAAGTGGCTGCGAGCATGTCGGTGATCTTCTTCGCTGCAGCCGGATTGGCCGCGGAAAAGTCCGGAGTAAACCAGCGCGCAATCGACGCATCACGCAGCGCGACCATCGCTGCCGGGCCATCACGCAGCACGGTTTCGATGCGCGGGTTCCACACCGATGGATCGCCAATTTTTGCGGCGGTATTGCACACAATCAGTTTGTGCAGACGATGACCGGCATTGATCCCCAGCCACTGACCGATCAAGCCACCCATCGACAATCCGCAGAAATGCGCACGTTCGATGTGCAGCGCATCCAGCAGCCCCAGCACATCACGGCCCAGTTGCTCGATGCTGTACGGCCCCGGCGTCACCAGCGACTGGCCGTGACCACGGGTGTCGAAACGCAGCACCCGGAAGTGCTCGGTGAACGCGGGTATCTGTGCGTCCCACATGTGCAGATTGGTGCCCAGCGAGTTGGACAGCACCAACACCGGCGCATCGACCGGGCCGTCCCATTGATAGTGCAGTTCGCCATCGGCGAGTTGAACAAAAGCCACAGCCCTCTCCTTCAGACAGACAATGCGTTGTGTTCGGCCACTGCGCGCTCGACCCAGACTTGTGCCTGGCCGAGGTAGTGCGCAGGGTCGAGCAGATGATCCAGTTCAGCGCTGCTCAGTTCGGCGGTCACTTGCGGCTCGTCGCCGAGCACCGCACGCAGGTGGCGCTGTTCGGCCACCGCGCGTTTGCAGCATTGTTCGAGCAGGTGATGTGCGGTGTCGCGGCCGACCCGCTGGGCGAGGACGATGCTCACCGCTTCGGCCAGCACCAGCCCTTGAGTCAATTGGAGGTTGCGCGCCATGCGTTCGGCATCGACTTCCAGACCATCGGCCAGCAGGCGCGCCTGTTGCAGCGCACCTGACACCAGGCAGCAGATCTCCGGCAGGGTTTCCCATTCGGCATGCCACAGACCGAGACTGCGTTCGTGCTCCTGGGGCATGGCGCTGAACAACGTCGAGACCAGCCCCGGCACCCGTGTCGCCGCGCCGATCAACACCGCCGCGCCGACCGGATTGCGTTTGTGCGGCATGGTCGACGAACCGCCCTTGCCCGGCGCCGACGGCTCGAACACTTCCGCCGCTTCGGTCTGCATCAACAGACTGACGTCGCGCCCGAGTTTGCCGAGGCAGCCGGCGATCAAACCGAGCACCGCGCCGAACTCGACGATGCGATCCCGCTGTGTGTGCCACGGTTGTTCAGGCAAGCTCAGTTGAAGCTCTTCGGCCAACGCCTGGGCGATCGGCAGCGCTTGCTCGCCGAGCGCCGCGAGGGTGCCGGAAGCACCGCCGAATTGCAGCACCAGCAGCCGTGGCTTGAGTTCGCGCAGACGCTGACGGCTGCGGGTCACCGCGCCGAGCCAACCGGCGATCTTCATCCCGAGGGTGACCGGTGTGGCGTGCTGCAGCCAGGTGCGCCCGGCCAGTGGAGTCGCCGCATGCCGTTGGGCTTGGGTGGCGAGCGAATCGGCCAGCGCTGCCAGATCGCTTTCAATCAGTTCCAGCGCCTGCCGTAATTGCAGCACCAGCCCGGAATCCATCACGTCCTGACTGGTGGCGCCCAGATGCACATAACGCTCGGCCTCGGCACTGCTCGCAGCGATCTGCTTGCCCAACGCCTTGACCAGTGGGATCGCCGAGTTACCGGCCGTGGCAATCGCCTCGCCCAGCGCCGCGAAGTCATACAGACCGGCATTGCAGGCGGCGGCAATCGGTGCCACGGCAGACGCCGGAATTACCCCGACCCGCGCCTCGGCCCGGGCCAGTGCCGCTTCGAAATCGAGCATCGCCTGCACCCGGCCCTGATCGCAGAACACCTCGCGCATATCGCGGGCCGTGAAATAGGCATCGAACAATTGATTGCCCGGTCGCTGAGTCATAAACAGTCCTTGCCGGCGCGGGTCAATGCGGCCCGCGCTCATCGGTTTACAGATCGTGGTGCAGATACGCCGCCTGTTTTGGCAGGCGCAGGCTGAACAGGAACGCCACCGCCATCATCACCGTGACGTACCAATAGAACGCGTTTTCCATGCCCCCGGCTTTCAGGCTCAGGGCCACGTATTCCGCCGAACCGCCGAAGATCGCGTTGGCCACCGCGTAGGCCAGACCGACGCCGAGGGCGCGGACTTCCGGCGGAAACATTTCGGCTTTCACCAGGCCACTGATCGAGGTGTAGAAACTGACGATCGCCAGCGCCAGGGTGATCAGCACAAAGGCCAGAATCGGGCTGCTGATGCTTTTCAGGCTCAACAGAATCGGCACGGTGAACAGCGTGCCGAGCGCGCCGAACCAGAGCATCGAATTACGTCGGCCGATCTTGTCGGCGAGCATGCCGAACAGCGGCTGCATGCACATATAGAGGAACAGCGCGCCGGTCATGATGTAGCTGGCGGTCTTGGCGTGCATACCGGCGGTGTTCACCAGATACTTCTGCATGTACGTGGTGAAGGTGTAGAAAATCAGCGAGCCACCGGCGGTGTAACCGAGCACGGTGATGAACGCCGCTTTGTGATCGCGGAACAGTGCACTGATGCTGCCGGCGTCCTTGTTCTCGCGCATTTCCTTACTGGTGGTTTCTTTCAGCGAACGGCGCAGGAACAGCGAAATCACCGCCGCCACCGCACCGACCACAAACGGAATCCGCCAGCCGTAGGCACGCAATTCGTCTTCGCTGAGGAACTGCTGCAGGATCACCACCAGCAACACCGCCAGCAGTTGGCCGCCGATCAGGGTCACGTACTGGAACGAGGCGAAAAAGCCGCGCTGGCCCTTGAGCGCGACTTCACTCATGTAGGTCGCGGTGGTGCCATATTCGCCACCCACCGACAGGCCTTGCAGCAGTCGCGCGAACAGCAACAGCAGCGGTGCCCAGACGCCGATGCTGGCGTAGGTCGGCAGACAGGCGATGAGCAGCGAGCCGAAGCACATCATCAGCACCGAAATCATCATCGAGGTCTTGCGACCCTTCTTGTCCGCCAGCCGCCCGAAAATCCAGCCGCCGATCGGGCGCATCAGGAACCCGGCAGCGAACACCCCGGCCGTGTTGACCAGTTGCACCGTGGGGTTGTCGGAGGGGAAAAACGCCGGGGCGAAATAGATCGCGCAGAAGGCATACACGTAGAAGTCGAACCATTCGACAAGGTTGCCGGACGAGGCACCGACAATGGCGAAGATGCGCTTGCTGCGCTCCTCGCCGGTGTAATGAGCGGTGGTAGTTGTCATTGTTTTTTACTCTGAAGGGACAGGTGAGAGTCTAGACACACTTCGCAACAGTCCCGTTCCACGGATACATCGTCAAGGGCACCGCACGACACTGTGGCGAGGGAGCTTGCTCCCGCTCGGCTGCGAAGCAGTCGTAAAACCGGAAAACACGGTGATATGAATCACCGCATTCACAGGATTTGGGCTTGCTTCGCAAGCCAGCGGGAGCAAGCTCCCTCGCCACAGGTAGATCAACAGTTGCTCTGTGTAGGAGCTGCCGCAGGCTGCGATCTTTTGCTTTTAATAATCGAAGAACACCGTCTCCGCCTCAGTGCCCTGCAAAATCACATTCCACTGATACACCCCCGCCGCATCCGGCTTCGCCAGCAACGTCCCGCGGCGCTCGGCGGGCACACATTCGAGCAGCGGATCATTGACGTTCGCCGGGTCGCCTTCGAAGTAGATCCGCGTCAGCAAGTGCTTGACCAGCCCACGGGCAAACACCAGCACCACCAGATGCGGCGCCTGGGTCGAGCCCTTCAGGCCTTCGACCGTGCCCGGTTTGATCGTGGTGAAACGGAAGCGCCCTTCGGCGTCCACCGGCACCCGGCCAAAACCTTCGAAGTGCGGATCCAGCGGTTTGTCCTGCTCGTCTTCCGGGTGCGCGTACTTGCCGGCGGCGTTGGCCTGCCAGACTTCGAGCATCGCGTCGTTGACCACATCGCCGTTGCCGTCAACGACCTGGCCGGTGATCGCTACGCGCTCGCCGAGGGTTTGTTCGACCGCGAGGTTTTCGCGGTTCAGCCAGGTCAGGCCGATGTGGTAGTACGGCCCGACGGTGTGGGACGTGGTGGCAGTCAGCGTCATCTTATTTCTCCATCGGCGTGGCGTCGCGGCCGCGCAAGACGATGTCCCAGCGATAGCCGAGGGCGTAGGACGGAATGGTTTTTTCCAGATCGAAAGCGGCGATCAGACGCTCCTTGGCGGAGGTGTCCGGCACGCAGTTGTAGATCGGGTCATAAGCCAGCAGCGGATCGCCGGGGAAATACATCTGCGTCACCAGACGGGTGAGGATGCTCGGCCCGAACAGCGAAAAATGGATGTGCGCCGGACGCCACGCGTTGTGGTGGTTGCCCCACGGATAGGCGCCGGGCTTGATGGTCTGGAACTGATACCAGCCGTCGGCGTCGGTCACGGTGCGGCCGGTGCCGGTAAAATTCGGGTCCAGCGGCGCGTCGTGCAGATCACGCTGGTGGTTGTAGCGGCCGGCGGCGTTGGCCTGCCAGATCTCCACCAGAATCCCCGGCACCGGCAGACCGTTTTCGTCGAGCACACGGCCGTGAATGATGATGCGCTCGCCCAATGGCTCGCCGTCGTGCTGAGCAGTCAGGTCGTTGTCTTTCTCGGCGACGCGTTCGGCACCGATAGTCGGGCCGGTGATCTCCGACAACGAATGCGGCAGAAACACCAACGGCTTGGACGGCGAGCGCAGGTTGGTGGATTGATACGTCGGGTGCAGGTACTCGGGCTGGGTGCCTTCCTGCGGACGACGGTAGCCAGGCTTGTCAGTCATTTCGCTTTCCTCAGTTCTTATTCGTGCAGCTGTGCGTCAGACGCGTTCGATGGCCAGGGCCAGACCCTGCCCGACGCCGACGCACATGGTCGCCAGACCTTTCTTGCCGCCGGTCTTTTCCAGCTGATGCAGCGCCGTCAGCACCAGTCGCGCGCCGCTCATGCCCAACGGGTGACCCAAGGCAATCGCGCCACCGTTCGGGTTGACCTGCGGCGCATCATCCGCCAGACCCAACTCACGCAGCACCGCCAGGCCTTGGCTGGCGAAGGCTTCGTTGAGTTCGATCACGTCGAAATCGCTGACCGCCACGCCGAGACGCTCGATCAGTTTGCGCACCGCTGGCACCGGGCCGATGCCCATCACCCGTGGAGCAACCCCGGCGCTGGCCATGCCCAGCACTTTGGCCCGTGCTGTCAGGCCGTGTTTTTTCACCGCTTCCGCCGACGCGAGAATCAGCGCAGCAGCACCGTCGTTGACCCCGGACGCGTTGCCGGCGGTGACGGTCTTGTCCGGGCCGTTGACCGGTTTGAGTTTGCTCAGCGCTTCAAGCGTGGTGTCGGCGCGCGGATGTTCGTCCTGGCTGACCACGGTTTCGCCCTTCTTGTGGACGATCCGCACTTCGACGATTTCCTCGGCGAAGTAGCCCGCCGCTTGTGCAGCGGCCGTGCGTTGCTGACTGCGCAGGGCGAAAGCGTCCTGATCGGCACGCGAAACCTTATAGTCGTCAGCGACGTTGTCGGCGGTCTGCGGCATCGCATCGACGCCGTACTGGGCTTTCATCAACGGGTTGATGAACCGCCAGCCAATGGTGGTGTCTTCCAGTTTCATGTTGCGCGAGAACGCTGCGTCCGCCTTGCCCATCACGAACGGCGCGCGGGACATCGACTCGACGCCGCCGGCAATCGCCAGCTCCATCTCGCCACTGGCAATGGCACGGAACGCCGTGCCGATCGCGTCCATGCCCGAAGCGCAGAGACGGTTGAGGGTCACCCCCGGCACGCTCTCCGGCAGGCCCGCCAGCAGCAGCGCCATGCGCGCCACGTTGCGGTTGTCTTCGCCAGCCTGGTTGGCGCAGCCGAGGAACACTTCGTCGATTGCATTCCAGTCCACCGAGGGATTGCGTTCCATCAGCGCCTTGATCGGCACAGCGGCCAGATCATCGGCGCGCACGGCGGACAAACCGCCGCCAAAACGGCCGATGGGGGTGCGAATCGCGTCGCAGATATACACGTCACGCATCATGCTTCTCCCGGTGCCTGGCCGTGGGCCGCAGCGGTGCGCGCTTCGAGATCGCGCAGCGCGGTCAGTTCAACCTCGGTCGGCGCAGCGGTGGTTTCAACGTTGTCGGCAAAGCGGATCGCCCAACCGGTGGCAGCGACCACTTGCTCGCGGCTCACCCCCGGGTGCAGTGCGGTGACCACGAATTCGTGAGTGTCCGCCTCCGGCTCCATGATGCACAGGTCGGTGATGATCCCGACCGGGCCGGCACCCGGCAGGCCCAGACGCTTGCGCGAATCGCCGCCCTCGCCGTGACCAACCGAGGTAATGAAGTCGAGCTTGTCGACAAACGAACGCGCCGACTGCTTGAGGATGATCAGCACGCTTTTCGCCGAGCCGGCGATTTCCGGCGCGCCACCGGCACCCGGCAGGCGTACTTTCGGTGCGTGATAGTCGCCGACCACCGTGGTGTTGATGTTGCCGAAACGGTCGACCTGCGCCGCGCCGAGAAAACCGACGTCGATGCGCCCGCCCTGCAGCCAGTAGCGAAAAATCTCACCGGTCGGCACGACGGTGTCTGCAGTTTCCGCCAACTCGCCGTCACCGATCGACAGCGGCAGCACGCTGGGCTTGGCGCCAATCGGGCCGGATTCGTAGATCAGTACCACGTCCGGCGACGACGTCAGGCGCGCGAGGTTGGCGGCTTTCGATGGCAGGCCGATGCCGACGAAGCACACCGAACCGTTCTTCAGGCGACGGGCCGCGGCGACGGTCATCATTTCATTGGTGGTGTAAGTCATTACTTGGCCTCCGAAGCAGCAGCCAGTTTGGCCTGGAACTCGCTGAAGTCAGCGCAGCCATGGATGTATTCGTTGATCCACGCGGTAAACGTCTCACGGTCACGGGCGATCGGATCCCACGCCTGATAGAAACGATTGTCACGCTCGGTGTAACCGTGAGCGTAGGACGGATGCGCGCCACCGGGAACGTGGCAGACCGCGCTCAAAGCCCAGGTCGGCAGCACGCAGGCATTCATCGGGGCGTTGAGGTTGTCGACGATTTCCTCGACGGTGACGATGCAGCGCTTGGCCGCCAGTGCCGCTTCTTTCTGCACCCCGAGAATGCCCCACAGCAGCACGTTGCCCTGACGGTCGGCTTTCTGTGCGTGGATCACGGTCACGTCCGGACGTACCGACGGCACCGCCGCCAGCACTTCACCGGTGAACGGGCAAGTGACCGTTTTGATCAGCGGATTGACCTTCGGCAAGTCGGAACCGGCGTAGGCCCGCAGCACGGCGAACGGTAGGCCGGACGCGCCGGCGACGTAGGCATTGGCGAGGTCGGCGTGGCTGTGCTCTTCGATTTCCAGCGCATGCGGCCATTGTTTCTCGACCGCGTCGCGCAGTCGGTGCAACGAACCCACACCCGGGTTGCCGCCCCAGGAAAAGATCAGCTTGCGCGCACAACCGGCACCGATCAGTTGGTCGTAGATCAGGTCAGGCGTCATCCGCACCAGGGTCAGATCTTTCTTGCCCTGACGAATGATTTCATGACCTGCCGCCGTAGGGATCAGGTGAGTGAAGCCTTCGAGCGCGACGGTGTCGCCGTCGTTGACGAATTGCTTCACCGCGGCGTGCAGCGAAAGGATCTCGGCCATGGAGCAGGCTCCCGTTTTTGTAGTGAATCGCCAGTGATAAAAAGGCGCGAGGTTCAGCGCCGGAGTCACTGCAGATTAAGCCGCTGAAAATCGCCAAACAATCCGATAATCGACTGAGTGTTCGTTTATCGAACAGATTGTTATCAACCTATCGTTCTGTGTTGTCGGCAAAAGATCGCAGCCTGCGGCAGCTCCTACAGGTGTACGCATTCCAATGTACGAGCTGCCGAAGGCTGCGATCTTTTCGGCTTAAACCGCGATATCAGGTCGCATCCGCATGACTGACCATGCCTTTGATCACCACCGCCGCCGTCGCCAGCCCCGCCGGAATCACCAACGCCGTCAGCACCTGCTCGAAATTCCAGCCCAACCCCAGCAACGTCGCCCCCATCCACGCCCCAAGAATCGCGCCAAAGCGGCCAATCCCGAGCATCCACGAGACCCCGGTCGCGCGCCCCTGGGTCGGATAAAACCGCGCCGCCAGCGACGGCATCGCCGATTGCGCGCCGTTGACGCACATACCCGCCACCAACACCAAGGTCGCGAGCAGCGTGATGTTGCCCAGGCTCTGCCCCACCGCGTAGGCAAACACCCCGGCCAACAGATAGAACGTGCCGATGACCTTGTGCGGATTGAAGCGGTCCATCGCCCAACCCACAGCGACCGCACTCAACACCCCGCCGAACTGGAACAGCGCACCGATGAACGCTGCCTGCTCCATGCTCGCGCCGCTGTCACGCATCAGGGTCGGCAGCCAACTGGTCAGCAGATAAACGATGACCAGGCCCATGAAGTAGGTCAGCCACAGCAGCAAGGTGCCGACGCTGTAGGTGCCGGAGAAAATCACCGCGAACACGTTGCGCGCCTTGACGGTTTTCTGTTCCGGCACGCTGAAACTCGAGGCCTGCGCGACGGTGACCGGATCGATCGGCGACAAGGTCTTGCGTACTTTGTCGGTGCCGCGATTGCGCACCACCAGAAAACGCGCCGACTCCGGCAGCCAGAACAGCAGCACCACCGCGAGGATCAGCGGCAGAATCCCGCCGATCAGCAACAGGCTGTGCCAGCCGAACGCCGGGATCAGCTTCGCCGAAATGAAGCCGCCACCGGCCATGCCGAGGTTGAAGCCGCAGAACATGCTGGTCACCAGCAACGACTTTTTGCGCTCCGGGGTGTATTCCGAGAGCAGCGTGGTGGCGTTGGGCATGCCGGCGCCCAGACCGAGGCCGGTAAGGAAACGCAACACCAGCAGTTGCTCGACGTTGGTGCTGTAGGCCGAGGCCAGGCTGAAAGCGCCGAACAGCAGCACCGCGCCAACCAGCACCACTTTGCGCCCGAAGCGGTCAGCCAGTGGGCCGGAACCCAATGCACCGAAGACCATGCCGATCAACGCGGCACTCATCACCGGGCCGAGGCTGGCGCGGTCGATGCCCCAGTCCTGGGACAGCGCTGGCGCGATGAAGCCCATCGCGGCGGTGTCGAGGCCATCGAGAAACACGATCAAGAAACACAGGATCACCACGCGCCACTGATAGCGCGAGATCGGTTGGGCATTGATGAAGGTCTGCACGTCGAGGCAGTTACCTACAGCGGACTGAGGCTGGTTCATTATTTTTATTCCACGCAAAAAACGCAGTCGAACGGCGGCCGGCCAATGAGCGGCACGGTCACAAGAATAGAAGGCTGAAATCAGATGTTGCGGTGAATCCGGCAACAGGGAATGGGGCTGAGACAGTCGGGGAGCATGCGCATGATGAATTGCCTCTTGTCATTATTATGGGAGTCGACAATCCGGCAGGCTCATTCACATCTGGCCGGATGACGCTGCCGCGACATTAATGATCCGAGGCTTTTAGCGTCAATTCGATAAACGCAACACTGTGCGTTTATCGAACAGCTTCCTCAGGCGAACAACTGCGCGCTGAGGTCGCGGCTGGCGCTGAGCAGGCCCGGCAGAAAGCGTTGTTCCAGTTCGGTACGGCTGACGCGACCGGCGTGGGTGCTGACATTAAGCGCCGCTACCACCTGGCCCGACGCATCGTAAACCGGCACGGCAATCGAACGCAGGCCTTGTTCGAGTTCCTGATCGACGATGCACCAGCCCTGCTGCCGTACTTCCTGCAGGCATTCGAGCAGACTTTCCGGGGTATGCAGCGTGCGGCTGGTCTTGGCCACCAGTTCGGCATGGTCGAGGTATTCGCGCAGCGAGGTGTCGTCCAGCGCCGCCAGCAGGATGCGGCCCATCGAGGTGCAATAGGCCGGCAGCCGCCCGCCCACCGACAGATCCACCGAGATCAGCCGTTGCGTGGTCGCCGAACGGGCGATGTACAGAATGTCGTCACCTTCGAGCGTGGCCATGTTGCAGGCTTCGTGCAGTTGCTCGCTCATGCGGTCGAGGTACGGCTGAGCCGATACCGCCAGCGGCGTCGAAGACAGATACGCGTGTCCCAGGGTCAGCACTTTGGGCAGCAACGAGTAAGTACGGCCATCAGTGGTGGCGTAACCCAGTTTGATCAGTGTGTGCAGGCAACGGCGCACGGCGGCGCGGGGAATCTCCGTGCGATGGCTGATCTGAGCGATGGTCAGGTGCCGCTTGCGCTCCTGAAATGCCTGCACCACCGCCAGGCCACGGGCCAGCGAAGTCATGAAATCCGGATCGCCGGTCAGCGCCTGGATACGCTTGGCCGGCGAAGCGACGATCGGCGGCGCCACGGAAGTGAAGGAGTTGCGCATTTGATCGTTCATTTCTTGTCCTTTTTTGCGGCACGGATCAATGGCTATACAAGCGACTCGCCAGCGGATGCACAAGAGTCGAGACGCCAAGATTGGGCGATTATCGAACCGCCGACCGATTATCGCAATCCATCACCCGCTGTCCTTCGCAGCGTCTTCAATCGTTCGCCTGACCTGTTCATCCAACTTTGCATGCCCCATTAGTTGATCGACTTAATGGCGCCAGAAACTGAACGCGAGTCCTTAAAAGGTTTCGGCGAATTTCAACTAGCGATAAAACTTGTCAGTAACAAAACGATCACACATCCCGAACCGTTTTTAACTTGGCAAAGATAGTCATTCCCGAATCGACCGCTATAATGCACCTCAGTGGCGCCGCGTTTTCATTGGCCGAGGGTGCCGCCTGCTGACCCGATGCCTATTGCCGTCAGCCCCGGCCAGCGCCTGACGCTCTTTATTCATGCACCGCCAGCGCGCTTGCTGAAACAGGAAACTGATGCTGCGTCAGTTTTAGTCTGGTGCCGTAGCCGCCTGCAACATGGAAGTCTTGATCGCCCTGCCGATAACGCCAATGCCTGAACCGGCATGGCCCTTCGTTGGACGTGTTCAATCGACTCGTTGCCGTGCGTTTCACCAGATATTTATCTCAACTCAAACAGGTAGCACTGTGACGAAAGACGAACTGCGCGCGGAACTTGAGCGCCAGGAACAACGTTACAAGGAAGTTTACGGCGGGGAAGTCACCACCTACGCCGCGCAACCCGAACCGGAACGCAAGGCATGGCGCAAACGCCCGACCGTTCAGGATCAGGTTTTCCAGCAAGAACTGAAAAAGATGGAAGAAGAACTCAAAACCGAAGAGCCATGACCGGGCGATCCTGAGATTTTCGAGGGTCTGCGTCGCCACCGGCTAAAAGCTCGGTGACCCGACCATGCCTTGCGCGCCCGCTACCCGCGGGCAGCGGCCCCCCTCCCCCGGCCTGAACGGGAAAGGAGCGTGTCTGACTCGTTTCAGAGATATTTCACACAGACGTTTGAGGCCCTTACGCACTCGACAAAATGCCTGCCGCCTGAAGGTTTTTCCAAGCCAATCAATGACTTGAAAAACCCTGCAACACGCTGGGGCTTTGCACCTTGCAACAATTTAATTCGACATTGATTGCTACCGATGAGCAGGTAGGGGATCGATTTCCAGTCTTTTCTGGCATAATCGCGCCCCCTTATGACCGGGTCAGAAAACCTTCATGATCGATTTATTCAGCGGACTGGATGCTTGGGTGCTTGTGAGCCTCTTGCTCGCCCTGACGTTTGTCCTCGCCTTCGAGTTCATCAATGGATTTCATGACACCGCTAACGCGGTAGCCACTGTTATCTACACCAAAGCCATGCCGCCTCACCTGGCGGTGTTCTTCTCCGGTGTGTTCAACTTCCTCGGCGTGTTGCTGGGCGGCGTTGGCGTGGCGTATGCCATTGTTCACCTGCTGCCGGTAGAACTGCTGATCAATGTGAACACCGGCCATGGCCTGGCGATGGTGTTCTCGTTGCTCGCCGCGGCGATCACCTGGAACCTGGGCACCTGGTACTTCGGTATCCCGGCTTCCAGTTCCCACACCCTGATCGGCTCGATCCTCGGTGTCGGCCTGGCCAACGCCCTGATCAACAACATCCCGTTGGCCGACGGCGTGAACTGGCAGAAAGCGATCGACATCGGCGCCTCGCTGGTGTTCTCGCCAATGGCCGGTTTCCTGATCGCCGCGCTGGTCCTGATCGGCCTGAAGTGGTGGCGCCCGCTGTCGAAGATGCACAAGACCCCGGAACAGCGCCGCAAGATCGACGACAAGAAGCACCCACCGTTCTGGAACCGCCTGGTCCTGGTGATCTCGGCCATGGCCGTGAGCTTCGTGCACGGTTCCAACGATGGTCAGAAAGGCATCGGCCTGATCATGCTGGTGCTGATCGGTATCGTGCCTGCGCAGTTCGTACTCGACCTGAGCAGCACCACCTACCAGATCGAACGCACCCGCGACGCGACCCTGCACCTGAGCCAGTTCTACAAGCGCAATGCCGACTCCCTGGGCGAATTCCTGGCCCTGGGCAAAAGCGTCGAAGGCGACCTGCCGGAGAAATTCCGCTGCAACCCGCAGCAGACCGAACCGACCATCAACGCCTTGCTTGACACCCTTAAAGGTGTAGCGGACTACCATTCGCTGTCCTCGGAAAGCCGCATCGAAGTGCGTCGCTATCTGTTGTGCCTGGATGACACCGCGAAGAAAGTCGGCAAGCTGCCGGGCCTTGAAGCCCGTGAAAAGGCTGACCTGGACAAACTGCGCAAAGACCTGACCACCACCACTGAATACGCCCCGTTCTGGGTGATTCTCGCGGTGGCCCTGGCCCTTGGCCTGGGTACCATGGTCGGCTGGAAACGCGTGGTACTGACCATCGGCGAGAAGATCGGCAAGCAAGGCATGACCTACTCTCAGGGCATGTCGGCGCAGATCACTACTGCCAGTTTGATCGGTATGGCCAACATCTTCAGTCTGCCAGTGTCCACCACTCACGTGCTGTCCTCGGGCGTGGCTGGCACCATGGTCGCCAACAAGAGCGGCCTGCAGGGTGGGACTGTTCGCACTATCCTGCTGGCGTGGGTTCTGACCTTGCCAGCGACTGTGGCGTTGTCGGCTGGGTTGTTCTGGTTGGCGTCCAAAGCGTTGGGTAGCTGATAGACCGCAACACATGAGAAAGGCGTGATTCGTGAGGATCGCGCCTTTTTTTTGGGTTTGGTTTTGTGAGCATATCCGTTGTTGCGGTAACGGCCTCCTATGGTTCCGCCCTTACGGCGGGTCACTTTTTCCAAACGCCGAAAAAGTAACCAAAAAGGCTTCCCCCGGCGTACGGCACTTCGCTGAGGCTCAGTGTTCCCTCGCTACGGTATCCATCCGGGGGCATCGCCTACGGTTTGCTTCGCTGCACCTCCTCTCGATGTATGCGGCTTCGCCGCATGGCGCTACGCGCCTAACCCCCGGATGGACACCTACGCTCGGCCTGCCGAAGGGGCTGAAGATCAAAAGCTAGAGCCAAAGCCAAAGCCAAAGCCAAAGCAGATCAAAAGATCACAGCCTTCGGCAGTTCCTACAGGGGATTGGGTTTATTCAGATAGAGATTGGTCGGCTGTCAGGCCGCCATCGCTGGCAAGCCAGCTCCCACATTTGGACTGAGTGAATTGAGTTAGAGACTGGTCGGCTCGCAGGCCGCCATCGCCAGCAGGTACAGTTCAGATTGCGTGCTCCCCATGCGGCAAAGCCGCCCCACTCAACACAATGAGCGTTAGCTCGAGTACCGCTTTTGATCTCCAGGCCCGTCGGCAGGCTGAGTGGAGGGATTTATCCGGGGGTGGGAGCGCAGCGACCGTTTGGCGCAGCCAAACACAGCGAGAGGAGGTGCAGCGAAGCAAACCGTAGGCGCTGCCCCCGGATGAATCCCGCAGCGAAGGAACCCGAGCCTAGGCGAGGGCCGAACGTCAGGGTAAAGCCTTTTGGGTTACCTTTTCGGCGTTTGGAAAAGGTGACCCGCCGTAAGGGCGGAACCGTAATAAGCAACACCCGCAGCAACGGATATGCACACCCAACAACCCACAACATGGTCGGCCCAAAGGCCGCCAAGTAGCCAAAAAAAAGGGCAACCGAAGTTGCCCAAAATGCCTTGCGTGCTCATCAAACCCGGAAAGACCTACTTCTTGCGCTTATTCGCATCCTTCCAGATAAAAAATCCAAACCCTGCAAAAAACAGAACCATGAGACCTACGGTCAGAACCCCGGCAAACACCACGTTATCGAAAAACATGACTGTGGCCTCCTGGCCCCTGCTTTGCTGCGATGGAGCTAAGTTAACCAATCACGCAGGCGCAGAAATTGACCAGGATCAAGTCCGGTCAACACAGAAGGCAAAGGCGGGAAAATAACTGACCTGCATCAAAGGATGCAGGGGGGAGATCAACGCTTTTTCGGCTTGTTTTTCGACTTTTTCTTTACTTTTCCCAACGGCATCGCCTGCTCGAAGGCCTTGCGCACTTCGTTCAGGCGCTTCTCGTTGAGGTCATGCACACGCTTGGCGCGTTCGGTGCTGAGGTCGATCAGTTTGTCGTCTTGGCTCATGGCGGGAGCATCACTTAGAAGAATCACAACTGCCGCATCAAAGGCAGGACTGCGCCAATAATGCCGCCTGGCGCCGAGCCTGACCAGCCGTCGACGCTGGCGACCTGGAACAATTGATGTACCGCATGACGGTTTTCACCGCACAATCTGCGCTTTGCCGCGAACCCCAAGGATGTTTGCCGTGCCCCTGCATCAGGACCTGCCACCGCTGATGGCCCTGCGCGCCTTTGAAGCCGTGGCCCGCCATTTGAGTTTCATCAAGGCTGCCGACGAGTTGTCAGTGACCCAGAGTGCGGTCAGTCATCAGGTGCAAAAACTCGAAGAGTTTCTCCGCCTGCGTCTGTTTGTCCGACGCACCCGCGCCATCGATCTGACGCCGGCCGGGCAAGCGTACTACCAGCAAATCGAACCTGCCCTCGCCGCCATCGCTGCCGCCACCCGGCCACTGCGCGGTGAGCAGCCAAGCACCTTGCGCATTGGCCTGCTCGCCTCGTTCGCCACTTTATGGCTGGCACCGCGACTGGCGGATTTCAGCACGAAAAACCCACACATCCACGTCGAACTGCTGCCCTCCGTGCAACTGGCCGATGTCGCTGGCGGCGAGGTGGATCTGGCGATCCGCTATGGCAAGGGTGGCTGGCCGAAAGTCCTGGCCCGACGCTTCATGAGCGAAACCCTGACCCCGGTATGCAGCCCCGACTTCAAGGCCAATGGCGTGAAAAACGGCCCGTTGCTGATGGCCAAGTCGCACCAGCCTTTCGAATGGACAGACTGGTATCAGCACAGCGGCATCGACCTGAGCCACGTCCCCAGTGTCATGCTCCATGACTACAACATCGTCGTCGAGGCGGCGGTCGCCGGTCAGGGCATCGCCATGGGCCGTCAATGCCTGATCGAACGCCGGCTCAAGGAGGGCTCACTGGTCCCGGCCTTTGACACGCCGCCGTTGCACGGCGAAATCGGTTATTGGCTGGTCACTCCCCAGCGCCTGCCCGAGGCAGACGTGCAGAGTTTCAGCCAATGGCTGGATGCAAAGGCCCACCCATGAGCGATTTCGATACATCGGATTAGATCTATCCGTTTGTCGGTGATCCGTCGCTTCAACATGCTGATGCCCTCACTCAGGAGGACTCAACATGACAGATCTGCTCAGCAAGCGCGTTGAACAACTCGGGCTGCAACTTCCGCCTCCCAGCCAGCCCATCGCCAATTACGTCAATCAGGTCGGCACTCAAAACCGCCTGTACATCTCCGGACAAATTCCGTTGATTGACGGCAAACCGGCCTTCATCGGGCGCCTGGGTGAAGCCATCAGCGAAGAGGAAGGGATCAAGGCTGCCGAACTGGCGGCCTTGGGCCTGCTCGCGCAATTGGGTGATGCCTTGGGCGATGATTTGTCCAGGCTGGGACGTATCCTGCGACTCGGCGTTTTTATCGCCACCACGCCCGACTTTCAACGCCAGGGCGCTGTGGCCAACGGGGCTTCGAATCTGCTGGTCAACGCACTCGGTGAAAAGGGCAGGCATGTCCGTACCGCTGTGGGTGTGTGCAGTCTGCCGAGCGGTGTGGCGGTTGAAGTCGATGCGATTTTCGAGCTGCTCCCGTGAATGCCGAGGCCGTCGAATATCTGCGAGCGGCCACGCCCGGCTGCGCCCGGATCATTCACTTCAACCATGCGGGTGCCTCCCTTCCGAGCCAGGCAACCCTCGATGCAATCATCGAGCAGTTGCAACGCGAAGCGCTCGGCGGCCCGATGGAGGCCGCTGATACTCAACTGCAGCACAGAGCACGCAGCGCCGCCGCGACACTGCTCAATGCGCCCCCTGAAGACATCGCCTTCGCCAGCAGCGGCTCGGCGGCATGGAGTCAGGCGTTCAATGCGCTGGGGCCATGGCAACCCGGCGAGCGGATCCTCGTCGGACGTCACGAATGGGCCGGTAATCTGGCGTGCATGGCTGAAGCGGTAAAGTCCGGTGCGCGACTGCAGGTGATCCCGTGCGATGCCGATGGCGCTGTCGATCCACAAGCGCTCGCGCGGATGATCGACCGCAATGTGCGCCTGATCGCCCTGACCTGGCTGCCGGCCAATGGTGGCCTGATCAACCCCGCCGAGCGGATCGGCCAGGTCGCTCGACAACATGGAGTCCCCTACTTCATCGACGCCGGTCAGGCGCTGGGGCAGTTGCCCTGCGACGTCCAGGCCTTGCAGTGCGATGTGCTCAAGGGCGCCGGGCGCAAGTTTTTGCGCGGCCCGCGCGGTACGGCATTGATGTACATCCGGGAGGCGTTTCTGCAACGTCTGTTGCCACAGCAACGTGATGTGTTGTCAGCGCCATGGGATGGCCGGCGCTTCACCCTGCGCGATGATGCGCGCCGTTTTGAAACCAGTGAAGTGTCGCTGGCCCTGCTGGCCGGGCTGGCCAATGCGCTGGAAGAACACAACCGGATCGGCGCAGGGGCGATTCGCCAGCGCATCGAACACTTGAGCGAGAGCCTGCGCCAACGCCTGCCGAGCATTCCCGGCCTGACCCTGCGCAATCTCGGTCCGGCGGACCAACAGTCCGGGCTGATCGCCTTCACCCTGGAAGGCTGGGATTGTGTCGAACTGAAGCAGGCGCTGGCTGCACGGCGAATCAACATCGGCGCCAACGGCGTGGCCTACACGCCCCTCGACATGCAGGCCCGCGGGCTCGAAAGCCTGGCGCGGGTCGCGGTGAGTTATCTCAACACTGAAGAGGAAATCGAGGCGTTGCTGGACAATCTGGGCGAACTGGCGGCCTCGCCTCAGATCTCGATATCGACCCACAAGCCCTGACGCGGCTGATCTTCCATCAGCGGCACCACCGGAACGGTGTTGTCGGCATTCAGCTCGGTGCCCGGCACGGCCAGATGCTCTTCCGGGTCTTCGTCGGCTTCGCGGCGGCGACGATCACGCTCCTGCTGACGGCGCTGCTCTTCGCGCGCCAGCAGGCGATCCTCTTCCGGGTCGCGTTTTTGCAGGTCGATCGTGCTTTCGTTGGAGCTTTCCTGCACCGGCACCACCGGAGGAATGTCCGGCCGCTGGCGAATCGGATCCTGCTGGGAAGTGATCGGCACAGCGCTCAGGGGGAGCATCGGTGGCAGCATATGAAGGGTCTCCTGTCAGCAGGCTATCGGCTGCGGCAAAGGCGCCTTGAGCCACTGGTCGCAAACTTGTGACCGGGTTGGCACTGTAGGAGCTGCCGCAGGCTGCGATCTTTAATGGAACACCGTAGAACGCAAGCGTTCCCAAAGATCAAAAGATCGCAGCCTGCGGCAGCTCCTACCCAGTAATCTTTGGCCCTGAAGCCTGCATTCCGTTAAGATAGCCCGCTTTTTCAAGGTGGGAGTCAGGCAGCATGGCGCAGCAGTATCAACCGGGGCAACGCTGGATCAGTGACAGCGAAGCAGAGCTTGGTTTAGGCACCGTTCTGGCACAGGACGGCCGCTTGTTGACCGTGCTTTACCCGGCCACTGGCGAAACCCGCCAGTACGCGCTACGGAATGCGCCCCTCACCCGCGTGCGGTTCTCGCCGGGTGACACCATTACGCACTTCGAAGGCTGGAAGATGACCGTGCGCGAAGTCGACGACGTCGACGGGCTGATGGTCTATCACGGTCTCAACGGGCAGAACGAAGCCGTCACCCTGCCGGAAACCCAGCTGTCGAACTTCATTCAGTTCCGCCTGGCCAGCGACCGTCTGTTCGCCGGGCAGATCGACCCGCTGTCGTGGTTCTCCCTGCGCTACAACACCCTGGAACACACCAGCCGCCAGTTGCAGTCCTCGCTCTGGGGCCTGGGCGGCGTGCGTGCGCAACCGATCGCGCACCAGCTGCACATCGCCCGTGAAGTTGCCGACCGTATCGCGCCGCGGGTTCTGCTGGCGGACGAAGTGGGTCTGGGGAAAACCATCGAAGCCGGTCTGGTGATCCATCGCCAACTGCTCTCGGGCCGCGCCAATCGCGTGCTGATCCTGGTGCCGGAAAACCTGCAGCACCAGTGGCTGGTGGAAATGCGCCGCCGTTTCAACCTGCAGGTCGCGCTGTTCGACGAAGAACGCTTCATCGAAAGCGATGCCACCAACCCGTTCGAAGACACCCAGCTGGCGCTGGTGGCGCTGGAGTGGCTGGTCGACGACGAGAAAGCCCAGGACGCTCTGTTCGCCGCCGGCTGGGACTTGATGGTGGTCGACGAAGCCCACCACCTGGTGTGGCACGAAGACAAGGCCAGCCCCGAGTATTCGCTGGTCGAACAACTGGCTGAAGTGATTCCCGGCGTGCTGCTGCTCACCGCCACCCCGGAACAGCTCGGTCAGGACAGCCACTTCGCCCGTCTGCGCCTGCTCGACCCGAACCGTTTCCATGACCTGGCCGCGTTCCGCGCCGAGAGCGAGAACTATCGCCCGGTGGCCGAAGCCGTTCAGGAACTGCTCGACAAGGGACGCCTGTCGCCGGAAGCACACAAGACCATCCACGGTTTCCTCGGCAACGAAGGCGAAGCCCTGTTGACCGCGGTCAACGATGGCGATACCGAAGCCAGCGCCCGCCTGGTGCGCGAGCTGCTCGACCGCCACGGCACCGGCCGCGTGCTGTTCCGCAACACCCGCGCCGCGGTGCAGGGTTTCCCCGAGCGCAAACTGCACCCGTACCCGCTGCCATGCCCGGACGAATACCTCGAACTGCCGCTGGGCGATCACGCCGAGCTGTACCCGGAAGTCAGCTTCCAGGCCCAGCCGGACGCCAGCGAAGAAGAACGCTGGTGGAAATTCGACCCGCGCGTCGAGTGGCTGATCGATCAGCTGAAAATGCTCAAGCGCACCAAAGTGCTGGTGATCTGCGCCCACGCCGAAACCGCGATGGACCTGGAAGACGCCCTGCGCGTGCGTTCCGGCATCCCGGCCACGGTGTTCCACGAAGGCATGAACATCCTCGAGCGTGACCGCGCCGCCGCCTACTTCGCCGACGAAGAATTTGGCGCACAGGTGCTGATCTGCTCGGAAATCGGCAGTGAAGGTCGTAACTTCCAGTTCGCCCACCACCTGGTGCTGTTCGATCTGCCGTCGCACCCGGACCTGCTCGAGCAACGTATCGGCCGTCTCGACCGGATCGGCCAGAAGCACATCATCGAACTGCACGTGCCGTACCTGGAAACCAGCCCGCAAGAGCGCCTGTTCCAGTGGTACCACGAAGCGCTGAACGCCTTCCTCAATACCTGCCCGACCGGCAACGCCTTGCAGCATCAGTTCGGCCCGCGCCTGCTGCCACTGCTTGAAGAAGCCGATGACGGCGAGTGGCAAGCCCTGATCGACGAAGCCCGCGCCGAGCGCGAGCGTCTGGAGCAAGAGCTGCACACCGGTCGCGACCGTCTGCTGGAACTCAACTCCGGCGGTGCTGGCGAAGGTGACGCGCTGGTCGAGGCGATCCTTGAGCAGGACGACCAGTTCGCCCTGCCGATCTACATGGAAACCCTGTTCGACGCGTTCGGCATCGACAGCGAAGACCATTCGGAAAATGCCCTGATCCTCAAGCCGAGCGAGAAGATGCTCGACGCCAGTTTCCCGCTGGGTGACGACGAAGGCGTGACCATCACCTACGACCGCAACCAGGCGCTGTCGCGCGAAGACATGCAGTTCATCACCTGGGAACACCCGATGGTGCAGGGCGGCATGGACCTGGTGCTGTCCGGTTCGATGGGCAACACCGCCGTCGCGCTGATCAAGAACAAGGCGCTGAAACCGGGCACCGTGCTGCTGGAACTGCTCTACGTCAGCGAAGTGGTGGCCCCGCGTTCGCTGCAACTGGGCCGCTACCTGCCGCCGGCTGCGCTACGCTGCCTGCTCGACGCCAACGGCAACGACCTGTCGCCACGGGTCTCGTTCGAAACCCTCAACGATCAACTGGAAAGCGTGCCTCGTGCCAGCGCCAACAAGTTCATCCAGGCCCAGCGCGATCAGCTGACGCCACGGATCAACGCCGGTGAAGACAAGATCACCCCGCGTCACGCCGAGCGCGTGGCCGAGGCCCGTCGTCGTCTGGCGGCGGACACCGAAGAAGAACTGGCGCGCCTGACCGCGTTGCAAGCGGTCAACCCGACCGTACGCGACAGCGAACTGGATGCGTTGCGCAAGCAGCGTGAACTGGGCCTGGCGATGCTGGATAAAGCGGCACTGCGTCTGGAAGCGATCCGGGTGTTGGTGGCGGGTTAAAGCGCCCTGCTCCAACGCTATAAATGAAAAGGCCCGCAGCGATGCGGGCCTTTTTGTTTGTCTGGTATTTATCGGCTGATGCTGATGGCCTTATCGCTGGCAAGCCAGCTCCCACAGGGTTTGGAGTGTTTACAAATTATGCGTATGACTCGGTCACTGTGGGAGCTGGCTTGCCAGCGATAGCAATCATGCCGTCGCCACAGAAACATCAGGCTCAACCACAGCCACCAACCCCTCCCTCATCCGCTGCGCATCGCGCACAAAACACCGCGCTGCCAGAAACAGAAACACCATGGTGAAGAACAGCGCCACCGGAATCAGGTACATCGCATCATGCAGGCCGACAGCCTTGAACGCTTCGGTCATCTGCTCCGCGCCTGCCGAGAGCATCGCCGATTTGGCAAAGTGATCGGACAAGGCTCCCACCACCACCGGACCCAAGCCGCCGCCGAGCAGGTACAACCCGGCAAAGAACAGCGCCATCGCCGTCGCCCGCAGGCGCGGTTCGACCACGTCCTGAATCGCCGTGTACACGCAGGTATAGAAGTTATAGGCAAACAGCCAGCCGACGCTGAACACCGCAACGAACACGCCGATCTCGACCCGTCCGGCATGCAGCGCCCACGCCGTGCACAGGGTCGAGATGATCAGACTGAAGCCGGCAAACAGCAGCCGCCCGTTGGCGACCCGCTGATGAATCTTGTCGGCGATCCAGCCGCCGAGGGTCAGGCCGATCAGCCCGGTGATACCGACAATCACCCCGGTCGCCACCGCCGCATCCTGCAACGGCATCAGGAAGTAGCGCTGCAGCATCGGCACCAGGAACGAGTTGCAGGCATAGGTGGCGAAGTTGAAGCACAAACCGGCCATCACCAGCCACAAGAATGTCGGCACCGCGAGCACTCGGCGGATCGGCTTGTCGACTCTTTCCTGCGAGACCTGGACGGTTTCCGCCGCACCGCGTTTCGGCTCCTTGATGAAGAACATGAACACCGCGAGGATCAGCCCCGGCACCGCCGCGATAAAGAACGGCGCGCGCCAGCTGTCGAAGGCCTTGACCATCGCGCCGATGGTGAAGAACGCCAACAGCAGGCCCAACGGCAGGCCGAGCATGAAAATACCCATGGCCCGCGCCCGACGGTGCGCCGGGAACAGGTCACCGATCAGCGAGTTGGCCGCCGGTGCATAACTGGCCTCGCCAATACCGATGCCCATGCGCACCAGCAGAAAACTCCAGAAGCTGCCGACCAGACCGTTGACCGCCGTCAGCGCGCTCCAGGTCGCCAGGCCCCAGCCCATCAGTTTGCTGCGCGAACCGGTATCGGCCATGCGCCCCAACGGCAGGCCGGCGATCGCATAAACCAGGGTGAACGCAGTGCCGACGATCCCCAGTTGAAAGTCGCTGAGGTGCCATTCCATGCGGATCGGCTCGATGATGATCGCCGGAATGGTGCGGTCGAAGAAATTGAACAGGTTGGCAAGGAACAACAGGAACAGAATGCGCCAGGCATTCGCCGCTTGGGTCGAGTTCTGCATGGGTCCGTCTCTTTATTGTTATGAGGGCTTCACTGCCGACGCATCCGAGCCCGGAACCTGCAATCTAGACAGGCGGACCGGGGCTGTCTGTGATCATTCGTCAGCCTGATAATGAGCCATGGCACTGTAAAGAAACGTAAGCCCTTGATAACGCAGCAATCCCCCATAAACCGGGGGTTTTGCAGCAAAATCCTGCCACAAAAAAATACTTTCGCGCCCCCCTTCCCAAGTTCTTGGCGAAGCCTAGAATAGCCGCCGGATCCGTCCGGATTCGCCGATCAACCCCTTTGATGCCCTCCCAATGTCCGAAGTCAGTCCGTGTCTGAATTGCGGTGCCTGCTGTTCCCATTTTCGCGTGTCTTTTTTCTGGGGTGAATGCGCCTCCTCCGGCGGAACGGTGCCCGATGAACTGGTCACCCAGATCAGCCCCAGTCGGGTGGCAATGAACGGCACCGACTGCAAATCGCCGCGGTGTACGGCGTTGGTCGGCGAGGTGGGCAGCAAGGTGCAGTGCTCGATTTACGAACAGCGTTCCAGCCCCTGCCGCGAATTCGAGTCGTCCTGGGAAAACGGCGAACAGAATGTCGATTGCGACAAGGCGCGCGCCCGCTTCGGCTTGCCGCCGCTTGAGCCTGACTGGAATCAGATCCCTTACGAGCAAAGCGCCTGAGATTTAGCGCCAATCGCTATAAAGCTCATGCCGAAATCGTTGGCGCCAATGTGCCACTACCGCTTGCATGGCAAAAACCGCCTCTATACTCCTCTCATTCGCCTGCGTTGCTGACGCAGCAGGGACGACTTCACAGACGGGGATGCTATGGAGTGGCTTGGTTTGCAGTTTGTTACCGAGCTGCCGGAGAGCGGGCAGGTCATTCTCGATTGCACCCATAATCCCTTGCTGGTGCTGGTGGCCTATCTGGTCGCCTGCGCCGCGAGTTTTGCCACCCTCGACATGGCCGAGCGGGTCGGGCATGCCGAAGACCCGGGCTCGCAACGAGTGTGGCGCTGGATCGGCGCCTCGTGCCTGGCCGGCGGCATCTGGGCCATGCATTTCATTGCCATGCTGGCGTTCCAGGCGCCGATCGAAGTCCACTACGATCTGGCGATTACCCTGTTCTCCCTGCTGATCGCCCTGCTCGCCTCGTGGCTGGCGATGCACACCTTGAGTGAGCCGCAACCCAGCCTTGTGCACTACCTGAAAACCGCGATCGTCATTGGCCTGGGCATCGCCGGCATGCATTACGTCGGCATGGCGGCGATGCACTCGGCGGCCACTGCCTACTATCAGCCACTGCTGTTCTGCCTGTCGATCGTGATTGCCATCGGCGCCAGCTTCGCCGCACTGTGGGTCGCCGGTTATCTGCGTGAAGGCAGCGGGCGTTTTCATCAATTGCTCAAATACACCGCCGCAGTGATCCTCGGCGCCGGCATCATCAGCATGCACTTCACCGGCATGGCCGCGTTGCATCTGGTCTTGCCCGAAGGCACCGCGCCGACCATGGCGAGCGAAACCAGCCATCTGCAACTGGGTCTGACGGTCGCGCTGATCATCCTGCTGATTCTCGGCAGCGCGATCAGTGCGGCACTCGCCGACAAGAAACTGCAGAACAAGGAGCACGACCTGCGCCGGGTCAACGCCCTGCTCGGCCAGCTCGATCAGGCGCGCATGTCACTGCAGCAAGTGGCCAATTACGACGCGCTGACCAACCTGATCAACCGCCGCGGTTTCAACCAGATCTTCGCCGAAAAACTCAACCAGAAAACCAGCGAAGGCGGCATGCTCGCGGTGATGTTTCTCGACATCGACCACTTCAAAAGGATCAACGACAGCCTCGGCCATGACGCCGGTGACGCCCTGCTCAAAGTCATCGCCAATCACATCAAAGGCTCGGTGCGCAGCCATGAAGACGTGGTTGCGCGCTTCGGCGGCGACGAGTTCTGCATCCTGATCGGCCTGCATGACCGCGAAGAAGCGCGCAACATGGCGCAACGGATCATGCTGAAAATGAAGGAGCCGATCGAGCTGGCCGGCCGCCGTATGGTGATGACCACCAGCATCGGCATCAGCCTGTTTCCCGACGACGGCACCACCTGCGAAGAACTGCTCAAGCACGCGGATCTGGCGCTGTATCAGTCCAAGGGCGCCGGGCGAAACGGCCTGCATTTTTTCAGTTCCAACATGAAGACCCGCGCCAGCCTCGAACTGCAACTGGAAGAAGAACTGCGCCACGCCCTGCGCGAAGAAAACGGGCTGATGCTCTACTACCAGCCGATTTTCGAACTGAAAACCGGTCGAGTGACCAAACTCGAAGCGCTGATTCGCTGGCAGCACCCGGTGCATGGCTTGCTGGCCCCGGATCGTTTCATCGCGATTGCCGAAACCAACGGCCTGATTGCCGAACTGGATAACTGGGTGCTGCGCCGGGCCTGCACCGACCTTGGCGAACTGACGCGCCACGGCTGCGACGAACTGAAAATCGCCTGGAACTGCTCGCCGCTCAACCTTGCCCGGGAAGAACTCGCCGATGAAATCGAAAATGCGCTGCGCACCGCTGGCGTCGCGCCGGAACGCCTGGAACTGGAAGTCACCGAAAATGCGCTGATGGGCAACATCGCCAACACCCTGGTGTTGCTGCGGCAGATCCGCGCCCTCGGGGTGTCGCTGTCGATCGATGACTTCGGCACCGGCTATTCATCGCTGGCCTACCTCAAGCGCCTGCCGCTCAACACATTGAAGATCGACCGTTCCTTCATCCTCGACATCCCCAAGGCGACCGCCGACATGGAGATCGTCCAGGCGATCATCGTCATGGCCCACACCCTGCATCTGCAGGTGGTGACCGAAGGCGTGGAAAGCCTGGAGCAGTACGAATTTCTTGAGCGCTCGGGCTGCGATTTCATTCAGGGCTACCTGCTGAGCCGCCCGGTGCCGCTGAACGAATTACGCCCGGTGCTGGAAGAAATCAATCAGCGCAAACACTCGCACGCGGTCAATCCGTTGAGTCTGGCGCGCGGTACATTTGTACCAGTGTCGCTGGATCCTTCTGCAAAAAGCCCTGCGCCCCATGCAGGCGCATCAATTGTGCGGCCAATCCGCTGATCGGCGTGGCCGAGCCTTGTTCGCGGGAGAATTTCACCGCGGTATCGAGATCCTTGAGCAGCGTGCGCACGTGCCATTTCACCGGTTGAAAACGGCTCTCGGCCATTTGCGGCGCGAGGATCTGCAACGGTTTCGAATCGGCAAACCCACCGGCCAGCGCCTCGGCGATCAGGCGCGCATCGACGCCGGACTGCTCGGCCAGCGCCACCACTTCGGCGATCACCAGCGCATTGCAGGCGACGATCATCTGGTTGCAGGCCTTGGTCACTTGCCCGGCGCCAATGCCGCCCATGTGCGTGACCCGTTGACCGAGGTTGAGCAGCACCGGGCGCACCCGATCCAGATCCAATGCTGCACCGCCGACCATGATTGCCAGACTGCCGGCCTCGGCACCCACCACGCCGCCGGACACCGGTGAATCGAGCCAGCTCATCCCGGTCTTGCCTGCCAACTCGGCCGCCATCTCGCGAGTTGCCGTCGGTTCGAGGCTGGAAAAGTCCACCAGCAACTGGCCGTTTTTCGCACCTTCAGCCACACCCCCGGCGCCAAACACCACCTCGCGCACCACTGCCGTGTCGGCCAGACAGAGCATCACCATGTCCGCGTGTTCACACAATTCAGCGGGGCTCGCCACCTGCCGGGCGCCGGCTTCGACCAGCGGCGCGCACTTGGCCGGATTGCGGTTCCACACGGTCAGCGGATAACCCGCCGCCAGCAGACGACGGCACATCGGCAGGCCCATCAGGCCGATTCCGGCAAAGCCCAACGAAGGTAGCGTTGACATCATTTTGCCTCTTTTCGATTAAAGATCACTGAATAATGGCCGATTCATGAACGATCAGGAAAGGATTCCCCCGCGCGACGATCAGGCCAAGCCCCTGACGCCCGGGCCAAATACGCGCAGTCAAAGACGCGAGATCCTCTTTCCGTGAGGCTCGATGACAACGGTCGCCGAGCCAACCCTGTCCAGGTATATGGCGCACAATGACTTCTAAAAACAATCCGGCCACTGCGGTATCCGATCTGACCCTGAGCCCTGCGGCGAACAGCCCGGCTCCGATGAAGCCATTGCCTCCTTCGCGCCCGCTGGGCACTCAGCAATATCTGTACTACACCGAAACCAACACCGACCGCATCCTCGACAATCTCGACGGGCTGCGTGATCTGGTATTCCCGCGTCCACCGCACCTGGAAGGCGACAACGAGCAGCATAACGACCAGGAATTTCCCTCGGTGTGCCTGATCGGCCTCGGTCGCTGCGGCTCGAACATCGCCCTCGACGTCGCGGAGCTGGTGTACAACGCGCGCAAGTTCTACCTCAACGAATTCAACAACGAAGACCGTGCAGCGGATCGGCGTCTGGCCGACAAGGGCTACAGCCCGGCGCAGTGGATCAAGCAGAATCTGCGGATCGGCCCGAACAAATCGAGCAAACCGGTGTTCCTCGTCGAACCTCTGGTGATGCTCGGCGACCTCGACAAGGACATCGCCGGGCGCATCCGTTTCTCGCGCAAGGGCGAGAAAAGCGGCTTCCTGCGCGACTACAGCAAAATGAAGATCATGGACTTGTCCGAAGTCCACGCCGGTGGCGCCGGTAACGCGCCGATCCTCGGCCAGTACCTGGCCAAGATCATCCTCAACAAGGACACTCAGCGCTTCTCCAGCCCCGACTGGAAAATGATCCACTCGTACCTGATCGACAGCTGCGGCATCAAGGCCAACCAGTCGCGCCTGTACTTTTCGATCTTCAGTGCCGGCGGCGGTACCGGTTCGGGCATGGCTTCGGAGTTCGGCCTGGCCCAGCAGCACTCGTACATGAACAAGACGTTCGACACCAAGCCGATGGACGAGCATGACGGCAAGAGCGGGCATTCGTTCGTGTTCGAGCCGATCTTCACCAGCGGCATCTGCGTGCTGCCGAACATTTCCGATCACCGCAGTGAAATGTCCGAAGCGCTGCACATCAACGCCGGACGCCTGCTGTGCAAATACCTCTCAGAAGAATGGGATTTCTCCTACAACTTCGCCAATGAAGACAGCAGCGAAGCCAGCGTCATGGGCCGTATCCGCCCATGGAACGCGATGATGCTGATCTCCAACGACATCATGCGTTACGCCGAAGAGAGCGATGACGGCAACATCCAGAACATTGATGTCAATGCGATGGAGAAGCACGCCAACCAGTACATCTCGCAGCAGATCTTCAACATTCTGACGGCGCAGGCGGTAACCACCGACTACGACCAGAACTACTTCCGTCGCGCCGGCATCGACATCGGCGAAACCATTCGCCTCGATGCCAACGACTTGTTCATGAGCCTGGCCGGCCCGGTGGCGATTGCCTACGCCGAATCGGTGGTGCCGGAAACCCCGCCGCCGAGCAGCGACAAGTTCAAGGTGTTCGACAAAGAGCCGCAGCGTCTGAACATCGACGACCTGTTCTTCCGCTCGATCGACTTGCCGCACTTCAACAAGGTCACCCAGGCCATCGAAGGCATCAGCTTGCTGCCGATCGAATCCAAGCGCTATCGCGCCTCGCTTGAGCAGTACAAGAATTCCGGCTACGACGCCGCCGCGCTGCACGACCTGCACTTCTTCAAGAACTGCTCGTCGGTGGTCTCGATCGTCTCGCTGCCCAAAGACTACAAACTGTCGTACATGGACCTGAACCGGCTGAAGACCCACCTCAACAGCCTGTTCCCCAACACCACGCTCAAGCGCTATGCGCTGGTGATCGGCGCTTCGGCCAACTTGTCGCTGACCACCCTGATCGCCAAGAGCCCGTGCCTGTCGGACGACTTCCTGACCCTGATCGTGGCCTTCATCAAGCGCTGCTTCGCCAAGACCCCGTACCGTTTCGACGAAACCCTGGACAACTCGATCCTCGACTTCATCATTAATGAGGACTTCGACGAAGACCGCATCGACGACTTACTCAACGAGTTCGAAAATCCGGCGAAGATCCTCGACACCAACTGGTATGCGATCAAACCGATGTACGAGAAGAAGTACCGCGAGCTGATCAACGACAAAGACAAGTTCGTCTCGATCAACGACATTCGCCTGTCGCGCGATTGCGTGAAGAAGTCGATCAAGTACCTGCGCGAGATCTACCGTCACCGGATCGGCAAGACCAAGGTTATTTCCCTGAATAACCATACCGGGAAGACTTACTCGGTCTGATCCGGAACCGAGTAGCGCCTATCGCTGGCAAGCCAGCTCCCACAGGATCTGCGTGAACACAACTATTTGTGAACACCACAAAACCTGTGGGAGCTGGCTTGCCAGCGATGAGGCCCGCAAATGTCCTGAAGATTTCAGTCAAACCAACATCCAGAAACAATTAAGCAGCCCTCAGGCTGCTCAATAAACTGTTCCCGTTACGTTTACGTCACCGTGAGGCCACCCACGCTTGTGGCCTTTCTCTACGGCAACGTGCCATCACGCTACTCGGCTACACACTTTTCGCGGTCAACCATTCGCACCATCAAGGTGCAACGTTGGAATTGCCCGCCCTTTCCTGGATCAGAATCCACGGACTCACCACCACCGCCCACAGCTGCGGATCACGCTCGAAAATATCCAGCGCCCGCGTTTCAGACAGCTTGGCGACTTTGTCTTCGGCCAGCCAGGCGGCGACTTTCTCGCCATCGTCCGCGGCCACGGCCTCGGCGGCGGCGATCAAATCCAGGGCCGGGTCGACCCACAATAGGGCACCCTTGGCGAAGAACGGCTCCAGCTCTTTCCAGGTAATAGATGCGGTTTCACCAAGCAGCTTGGCATAGAGGGTGCTAGGTTCTTGATTCATGGGACTGTCCGGAAAAGAAATCGACGCGAATGATAACGTCGGTGGTCCGGCAGAAAAACCCGGTTGCAAATGGCTTCACCGAACGAAAAGAGCAGGAACGCCAAGGAATGCTGGTGATTGGGATATATGCCCACGAATGCCCCGCCGCAATTCTGTCTTTTTCATTCAAAAATGCGACACCCCCAAGTTTTGCCCCTCGGCGCCCGCTTCCCAGGCCAACAACCGGCGCTCTACACTGTACCGGTACAGTTGCCGGGGGCGTTTCCGGAGGGTATCGCAAAGATATCTGACCCGGTTCTGCTGCTACGGCGCCAGAACTCAAAAAAATTACAACAGTAAGAGTGGAGCACTATGACTAAGGCTACTAAGCAGATTTCCAAACTGTTTGCCGCTATGGTTCTGGCCGGGGTTGCCAGCCATTCGTTCGCCGCTGACACCATCAAGATCGGTATTGCCGGCCCTAAAACCGGCCCGGTAGCCCAATACGGCGACATGCAGTTCAGTGGCGCGAAAATGGCCATCGAGCAGATCAACGCCAAGGGCGGCGTCGACGGCAAGAAACTCGAAGCCGTTGAATACGATGACGCGTGCGATCCGAAACAAGCGGTAGCGGTTGCGAACAAGGTCGTCAACGACGGCGTCAAGTTCGTGGTCGGTCACCTGTGCTCCAGCTCCACCCAGCCTGCTTCGGACATTTACGAAGACGAAGGCGTCGTGATGATCACCCCGGCTGCCACCAGCCCGGACATCACCGCCCGTGGTTACAAAATGGTCTTCCGCACCATCGGTCTGGACAGCGCCCAGGGCCCTGCCGCCGGTAACTACATCGCCGACCACGTGAAGCCGAAAATCGTTGCCGTCCTGCACGACAAGCAGCAATACGGTGAAGGCATCGCTACCGCAGTCAAGGCGACTCTGGAGAAGAAAGGCGTGAAAGTCGCCGTGTTCGAAGGCGTCAACGCCGGCGACAAGGACTTCTCCTCGATCATCTCCAAGCTCAAGCAAGCCAACGTCGACTTCGTCTACTACGGCGGCTACCACCCGGAGCTGGGTCTGATCCTGCGTCAATCCCAGGAAAAAGGCCTGAAAGCCAAGTTCATGGGTCCGGAAGGCGTGGGTAACGACTCCATTTCGCAGATCGCCAAGGACGCTTCCGAAGGCCTGCTGGTGACCCTGCCGAAATCCTTCGACCAGGATCCGGCCAACGTCGCCCTGGCTGATGCATTCAAGGCGAAGAAAGAAGACCCGAGCGGCCCGTTCGTGTTCCCTTCCTACTCGGCGGTTGAAGTGATTGCCGGCGGTATCGCCGCTGCCAAATCCGAAGACCCTGCCAAAGTGGCCGAAGCCATTCATGCCGGCACCTTCAAGACCCCTACCGGCGACCTGAGCTTCGACGCCAAGGGCGACCTGAAGGACTTCAAATTCGTGGTTTACGAGTGGCACTTCGGCAAACCTAAAACTGAAGTTTCGCCTCAGTAAGGCGCGCCCTGACTGACTGCCAATAAAGCCCACGGCGTGCCGTGGGCTTTGTTTTACGAATGTATGGGCCGCGCTGGCGTGATCCGCCAGTCTCCCCACCTGAAAATCTCAAAACCGTCATCAGCGGTTCGCTGGCAAAACCCGGATTCGAAGTGGATAAAGATCCACGGGGCCGGGCGGGAAAATGACTCCACCAGTGAAATGCGTATCAGGTTTTTAGGAGCGTTGTAATGCCTGACATCTATCACTTCTTCCAACAGCTGGTTAATGGCCTGACCATTGGCAGCACGTATGCCCTGATCGCCATCGGCTATACGATGGTTTACGGCATCATTGGAATGATCAACTTCGCCCACGGCGAGGTGTACATGATCGGTTCCTACGTGGCGTTCATCGCCATCGCCGGGCTGGCCATGATGGGAATCGACAACGTGCCGCTGTTGATGACTGCCGCGTTCATCGCGAGCATCGTCGTCACCAGTTCCTACGGTTACAGCATCGAACGGATCGCCTACCGCCCCCTGCGCGGCAGCAACCGTCTGATCCCGCTGATTTCCGCGATCGGTATGTCGATCTTCCTGCAGAACACGGTTCTGCTCGCGCAAGACTCCAAGGACAAATCCATCCCCAACCTGATCCCCGGCAACTTCTCCATCGGGCCAGGTGGCGCACATGAAGTGCTGATTTCCTACATGCAAATCGTGGTGTTCGTGGTGACTCTGGTCGCCATGCTCGGCCTCACGCTGTTCATCTCCCGTTCTCGCCTGGGTCGCGCCTGCCGCGCCTGCGCCGAAGACATAAAGATGGCCAACCTGCTGGGCATCAACACCAACAACATCATCGCCCTGACCTTCGTCATCGGTGCTGCGCTGGCAGCCGTCGCCGCTGTGCTGCTGAGCATGCAGTACGGCGTGATCAACCCCAACGCCGGTTTCCTCGTCGGCCTCAAGGCCTTCACCGCTGCGGTACTCGGCGGAATCGGCAGCATCCCCGGCGCAATGCTCGGCGGGCTGGTGCTCGGGGTGGCGGAAGCCTTTGGCGCCGATATCTTCGGCGACCAGTACAAGGACGTCGTGGCTTTCGGCTTGTTGGTTCTGGTGCTGTTGTTCCGTCCGACCGGCATTCTGGGCCGTCCGGAGGTTGAGAAAGTATGACTAGGAATCTTAAACAGGCACTGTTCAGTGCCTTGCTGGTGTGGGCCGTGGCCTACCCGGTACTCGGTCTGAAACTGACCATCGTCGGCATCAACCTTGAAGTGCACGGCACCAGCCCGGCCATTCTGGCGACCATCGCCGTGTGCTCGGTGCTGATGTTCCTGCGGGTGCTGTTCAACCAGCAGATCAGCAAGGCGTGGAAATCCTCACCGGGCCTGCCGTTGATCCCGGCCAAGGCCAGCAACTTCCTGACCCTGCCGACCACGCAACGCTACATCATCATTGCGCTGATCCTCGGTGCACTGGTGTGGCCGTTCTTCGGCTCCCGTGGCGCGGTGGACATCGCCACGCTGATCCTGATCTACGTGATGCTCGGCCTTGGCCTGAACATCGTCGTCGGTCTGGCCGGTCTGCTTGACCTGGGTTACGTCGGCTTCTACGCCGTCGGCGCCTACAGCTACGCGCTACTGTCGCACTACTATGGCCTGAGCTTCTGGATCTGCCTGCCGATTGCCGGCCTGATGGCAGCGACGTTCGGCTTCCTGCTGGGCTTCCCGGTGTTGCGTCTGCGCGGTGACTATCTGGCGATCGTGACCCTCGGTTTCGGCGAAATCATTCGTCTGTTCCTGCGTAACCTGACCGACATCACCGGTGGCCCGAACGGCATCAGCAACATCGAGAAGCCGACGTTCTTCGGTCTGACCTTCGAACGCAAAGCGGCGGAAGGCATGCAAACCTTCCACGAATATTTCGGCCTCGAATACAACTCGATCAACAAGGTGATCTTCCTCTACCTGGTTGCCCTGTTGCTGGCGCTGGCGGCGCTGTTCATCATCAACCGCCTGCTGCGCATGCCGATCGGCCGTGCGTGGGAAGCGCTGCGTGAAGACGAAATCGCCTGCCGTGCACTGGGCCTGAATCCGACGATCATCAAGCTGTCGGCGTTCACCCTGGGTGCGAGCTTCGCCGGTTTCGCCGGGAGCTTCTTCGCCGCCCGTCAGGGTCTGGTGACGCCGGAATCGTTCACCTTCATCGAGTCGGCGATCATCCTCGCCATCGTCGTGCTGGGTGGCATGGGCTCGCAGCTGGGCGTGATTCTCGCGGCCGTGGTGATGATCCTGTTGCCGGAAATGATGCGTGAGTTCAGCGAATACCGGATGTTGATGTTCGGTGCGCTGATGGTGTTGATGATGATCTGGCGTCCACAAGGTCTGCTGCCGATGCAACGCCCACACATGGAGTTGCGAAAATGAGCCGCGAGATTCTTAAGGTCGAAAACCTGAGCATGCGCTTCGGCGGCTTGCTCGCGGTCAATGGCGTGGCCCTGACCGTCAAGGAAAAACAAGTGGTGGCGCTGATCGGGCCGAACGGCGCGGGCAAGACCACCGTGTTCAACTGCCTGACCGGTTTCTACCAGCCATCGGGCGGCAGCATCCTGCTCGACGGCGAACCGATCCAGGGCCTGCCGGGGCACAAGATCGCCCTCAAGGGCGTGGTGCGCACCTTCCAGAACGTGCGGTTGTTCAAGGACATGACGGCGGTCGAGAACCTGTTGATCGCCCAGCACCGTCACCTGAACACCAACTTCCTGTCCGGCCTGTTCAAGACCCCGGCGTTCCGCAAGAGCGAACGCGAGGCCATGGAATATGCCGAATACTGGCTGGAAAAGGTCAACCTGAAAGAGTTCGCCAACCGTACTGCCGGCACCCTGGCCTACGGTCAGCAACGCCGTCTGGAAATCGCCCGCTGCATGATGACCCGCCCGCGGATCCTCATGCTCGACGAACCGGCCGCCGGTCTGAACCCGAAGGAAACCGAAGACCTCAAGGCGCTGATCAGCGTGCTGCGTGAAGAGCACAACGTCACCGTGCTGCTGATCGAACACGACATGAAACTGGTCATGAGCATTTCCGACCACATCGTCGTGATCAACCAGGGCACGCCGCTGGCCGATGGCACGCCGGAACAGATCCGCGACAATCCTGAAGTGATCAAAGCCTACCTGGGGGAAGCGTAAATGCTGCAGTTCGAAAACGTTTCCACCTTCTACGGCAAGATCCAGGCCCTGCACAGCGTCAACGTCGAAGTCCGTCAGGGCGAGATCGTGACCCTGATCGGTGCCAACGGTGCCGGCAAGTCCACGTTGCTGATGACGCTCTGCGGTTCACCGCAGGCGCACAGCGGCAGCATCCGCTACATGGGTGAGGAACTGGTCGGCCAGGACTCGTCGCAGATCATGCGCAAGAGCATCGCGGTGGTGCCGGAAGGTCGTCGGGTGTTTGCCCGTCTAACCGTTGAAGAGAACCTGTCCATGGGCGGTTTCTTCACCGACAAGGGCGACTATCAGGAGCAGATGGACAAGGTCCTCGGCCTGTTCCCGCGCCTGAAAGAACGCTTCAACCAACGCGGCGGCACCATGTCCGGCGGCGAACAGCAGATGCTCGCCATCGGCCGCGCGCTGATGAGCAAGCCGAAACTGCTGCTGCTCGACGAGCCGTCGCTGGGCCTGGCACCGATCATCATCCAGCAGATTTTCGACATCATCGAACAGCTGCGCAGGGACGGTGTAACGGTGTTCCTGGTCGAGCAGAACGCCAACCAGGCGCTGAAAATCGCTGACCGTGCGTACGTTCTGGAGAACGGCCGCGTGGTCATGCAAGGCACCGGTGAAGCACTGCTGACCGACCCGAAAGTGCGCGAGGCGTACCTCGGCGGTTGATGCTTTTCGCCCAATAAAAAACGGCCTTCGGGCCGTTTTTTTTTACACCTCACACATGCCCTGTAGGAGCTGCCGTCAGTACGGGTTGCAGTGTTGGGCTACGGCGGTGGCCTGATCGACATACGGACGCGCCGGTTCAAGGTTCCACTCAGGCTTGTTGCGTACTGGCTTGCCCTCGTAGGTTGCCGCCAGATGGCAAACCATCTGCCGCCGCAACGAACCGCCATTGACGCTGTACTCGCGCCATTGCGGATCGTCCTTGTGCTTGTTGTACAGCTCGGCAAACATCCGGTCGGTCTGGTCGTCCTTGATCGCCCGACCACACGCGGTCGGTACCACCGAAAGCGACCAGGTGTTCGGCCCCAGTTTCGGATCGGGACGTTGTACCCAGGTGCTGGACTCGATGTACTTGTCGCAGAATTTTGGCGCGGTCGGCGTCGAAGTCTGGATGCAGGAGAATGTGGCCTTGGCCACCGGGGTTTTCGGGAAGTCGATCTTGATGATGTTGCGATCCTTGCCGGTCTTGGCCTTGTAGTCCTTTTGGTTGGCCAACGCGTCGTTCAGACCACGCTGATCGCTGTAGAAGAACGCCAGAATCGGCAGTTCATCGGTTTTCGGATTGCCCAGGCGCAGCTCGGTCTGGGTCTGAAACTCACGGCTGTTGATGACTTTGCGCGCGCCCATGAAGTTGCGAAAGGCGTCGACCCTTTCCTTGCTGCTCATCGGATTGCGCATGTTGAAGCCGCACTGCAACTGGTCCTGCTGACGATTGTTGTTGTACTGGGTGAAGTGCGCGACCCAGGCGTTCGGCGTGGTGATCGGTGGTTTCATGGCCTGACAGACCGCTTCGGTCGGGGCGGTATTCTTGTTGTCACCGCATCCGCGATCATTGCGAAAGTCGGTCCAGGCATCGTTGGGAAACGCGCAATAGACATGCACCGGCGTCTCGGGGTCTTTCACCAGATCCCGGGGCGTAATCAAGTAGCCGTTCTGCGTGCTCATGCCGGGATCTTCATAACTGATGCCGTCAGCGCGCATGAACGAGGCGGCAAACGTGCCCAGCTCCACGGCTTTCGGGCTGGGGTTCCAGACGTCCCACTTTTGCCCCTTGGCCGGATCGGCCCGGTGCGTGCCGCGCACCAGCAGCCCCGAGCAGTCAGACGCGGGGTCCTGACCGCAACTGTCGACGGTGTTGTTGTAGAGCTTTTCAACCTTCCTCAGCGTCTCGTCGCATGACTCGGCGTTGGCCCATGTCGCATGCACCAACAGCGGCAACACGAGCAACGGGGCGATCCTGTTCAGACGTTTGTTCATGGCTTGCATCTCCTTGATTAGCCAACATACACACTTAACGCGGAACCGGGTTGCAACCGGCGGCCCGGGTCTCGGCATCCGATAGCGCCGGCCGGAACGGCTCGAGATTCCATGGCGTCTTGTTGCGATAGTTGGCCAGCACGCAGCCCAATTGCTGGCGCATGCTGCCGGCCGCCGTTTCGTTGTCGCGCCAATTGCTGTCCGCGCCCTTGAGCGCGAACAACTGCTCGTACAAGGCGCCGAGCTGGTCATTGGGCAAGGCGCGCCCCGCCGCAGTGGGCACGATGCTCAGGCTCCATTCATCCTTGCGGGTGCCGGGGTCGTAACGCTTGATCCAGTCGGCCGAAGCGATGTATTGCGGCGCCGGGGCTGCCACCGGATTGCAGCCGGCCTTAGCCGCTTCCTGCGGGCTGACCACGGGGCGGAACGGTTCCAGATTCCACTCGGTCTTGGCTGGGTAGTTCTGTACCAGACAGCTCAATTGCTGACGCATGCTGCCCGCTGATTTCTCGTGATCGCGCCACTGGCTGTCGGCCCCACGCAGGGCTGACAACTCCTGATAAACGGCGTCCTGATTGCTGGCCTGTATCGCCTTGCCCTCGGCCGTCGGTGTGACCTTGAGCGACCATTCGTTTTTCTTGCTGCCCGGGTCGTAACGCTCGATCCACACGGCATCAGCAATGTATCTGGGCGCCGGGGCGCCACCCACCACCATTTCGGCGATCGCCTGATCGGCAGCGACATAGCTGAAACGCTGCTCGGCAGGTTTGGTGAAGTCCAGCCGCAGGATCGGCACGCTGTAGCCCCGGGCCTGGAGTTTCTTCTGGAAATTGCGCGCACTGTTGAGGCCGTTCTCCGGTTTCGGCGGCGCCTGATCACCGCGGGTGGCGAAGTTCTGCGTGCTGTTGACGTTGTAGATGAAGGCATCGATGTACTTCATGTTCTCGCTGCCGTCATTGGTCGCGGTGGCGTTCTTCAACATGAACTCGTTGACCTGGGCGCTGAAGGCAAAGGGGTCTTTGTTGGTGGTGTTCGGGCGCGACTCGTGCACGCGGATCATCGCCTGCCAGTCACTGGGCTTTTCCGCGTTCCACGAACACTGGCCGTACTGGATCGGCCCCTTCATCAGCCCGGTGTATTTCTTTGTCCACTGTTCGGCGGTGGTGACACCGGCCTCGGCGCGAGTCCCGTAGGCCAGCGTGGCATTGCGATTGTTCATCGTGCCCTGGGCCGTGCGCGGTGGTTCGCGGCTGTCGAAGAAACCGCAGCCGTACCACTTGCGCTCCGGTCCGGTGCCGCCATCGAACGCGTAGATGCAGGTGAAGCCTTGCTCCTTGACCGGCAGCTTCAACGCTGCCGCATCGGTGGGCGTGCGCAGGATGAAACCGGCGGGGTGAATCAGAATCCGCGTGCTCAGATCCTTGCGAATCCACGAGTAGGAAGTGGCGCCGATCCTGATCGCGTAGGGGCTGTAATCCCACGGATTGAACGGCCCATCATTGACCATGCGCAAGGTCACGCCGCTGCAGTAATACAGCCCTCGCGCAGCACCGGTATCGGGTTCCTGGCAAGCGTCCTTGAGGGTGTTGTAGTTGTGGTTGATGCGCTTGAGCGTGTCCAGCGGATCACCTTGCGTCTGCGCGCAAACCGTACTGAACAACAAGGGCAGCGTGCAGGCGAGCGTAAAAGAGGAAGTCGTGCGCAATAGCGCAGCGCGGGCTGAGCGATCCTTCGTCATGAGATACCGTCCTGGTAAATCGGCCTGTGACAGGGCCGTTGCAATGACTATAGACGCGGAACCGAAGAAATCCCTGTAGGAGCTGCCGCAGGGTTTTGCATTTTTTTCTGAAAAATTTCGCCTGCGCTGTAACGCATCGCCATGAGCCTTCTCTAGTGGGGTAAGCAAGCGCACTTCGCTTGTAAAACCCAAGCTCAAATCTGGAGAAACATCATGACTGCTACCACTCGCACCCTGTCCGCCGCTGCACTGGTTCTGGCTCTTGGTTCCGCCCTGAGCATGACCGCCGTTTCCAGCGCCAATGCCGCCGATAACAGCAACATGGAAAAATGCTTCGGCGTGGCCATGAAGGGTCACAACGATTGCGCCGCAGGCGCGGGCACTACCTGTGCCGGCACAGCGAAGATGGACTACCAGGCCAACTCTTGGAAGTTCGTGCCAAAAGGCACCTGCACCACCACCGAGAGCAAGACCTCGCCGACCGGTTTCGGTCAGATGGAAGCCTTCAAAGCCAAGTCCTGATCCATTGCCTGCCCGAGTGACGCTCATGTTCTCAACCAGCGAACCTGTCCCACCGCGCACTCGGGCAGCCCTTTGCGGGCTCCCGCCCCGCGCCGGGCTGGGGCTCAAGACCGGGCACTTGCGTGAAGTGCTCGGCACCCGACCGGACCTCGGTTTCTTCGAAGTCCACGCCGAAAACTACATGGTCGACGGCGGTCCATTTCATCATTTCCTCGGGTTGATCCGCGAGCAGTATCCGCTGTCGCTGCACGGTGTCGGGCTGTCCATCGGGGCCGAAGGGCCACTGGATGTTCAGCACCTGCAACGTTTGAAAACGCTGATCGAGCGCTATCAACCGCAAGCCTTTTCCGAACACCTGGCCTGGTCGAGCCACGGCCCGGTGTTCCTCAATGACCTGCTGCCGCTGGCGTATGACGCGCCGACCCTGAACCGCGTCTGCGAACACATCGATCAAGTGCAGAACACCCTCAAGCGTCCGATGCTGCTGGAAAATCCGGCGACCTATCTCGGCTTCGAACGCTCAACCATCGATGAACCGGCGTTCATCGCCGAGGTGGTTCGCCGCAGCGGCTGCGGTCTGCTGCTGGACGTCAACAATGTCTACGTCTCGTGCGTCAATCATCAGCGCGATCCACTGGCCTACCTCGACGCGCTGCCGTTGCACGCGGTTGGCGAGATTCATCTGGCCGGGTTCGCCGAGGATGCCGACAGCCTCGGCGACCGCTTGCTGATCGATGATCACGGCGCGCCGATTGATGACGCGGTCTGGGCGCTATACCGTCAGGCGCTTGAACGCGTTGGCCCGGTGGCAACCTTGATCGAGCGGGACAATCAGGTCCCGGCGTTCAATGTGCTGCTGGCCGAAGCGCAGCAGGCCGAAGCATTGTTGCTGCGTGCAGGGGGTCAGCCATGAGCATTCAAGCCGATTTCGCTGCCGCCCTGCTCGACACTCGCCTGCCCTGCCCCGGCGGCCTGTGCAGCGCCAACGGTGCCGATCCCGCCAGCCGATTCTCGGTGTATCGCAATAATGTGCAAGGCTCGTTGATCAACGCGCTGGCCGACAGTTATCCGGTGGTGCAGCAGTTGGTCGGCGAGGAATTCTTTCGCGGCATGGCGAGCATTTTCATCCAGCAACAGCCACCGCACAGTCCGTTGATGAGCCGTTACGGCGACGGTCTGGCGGACTTCATTGACGCATTCGAACCGGCGGCCGAGGTACCGTATCTGGCCGATGTCGCACGGCTCGAACGCTTGCGCACCCGCGCTTATCACGCCGCCGATGCCGCGACGGTGAGTGCGCAACAGATCAGTGCTGCACTGGCCGATCCACAAACACTCGCCGAACTGAACATCACCCTGCATCCCTCGCTGCACCTGCTCGATTCGGCTTACGCGGTGGTTTCGATCTGGGCGGCGCATCAGCAGAACGTCACACTCGCGGGCATCGACATCCATCAAGGGCAACACGCACTGGTCCTGCGCAACGGTCTGGAGGTCGAGGTCTTTGCCCTCGATCACGGCGCCAGCGTGTTCATCCGCCATCTGCTCCATCACCGATCGCTGCTGCAAGCGGCCCAAGACAGCCCGCCCTTCGATCTGCCGCAGACCCTCGCCCTGCTGATCGGCCACAACGCCATCACCGACCTGAACACCAAGGTATCGCCATGAACAACCTCATCACCCGCGCCATCGGAATCATGGAAAAAATTCCCCACAGCCTGATCGCCTTCATCGCCCGATTTTCGATTGCCGCGGTGTTCTGGAAGTCCGGGCAGACCAAGGTCGAGGGGCTGGCCATCGACTTGATCGACGGCACCGTTCAAGTTGGCTGGCCACGCTTGGCGGACTCGACGATTCCGTTGTTCCAGAGCGAATACCACGTGCCGCTGCTGTCACCGGAAATCGCCGCGCACCTGGCGGCGTTTGCCGAACACTTTTTTCCGGTGCTGATATTAATCGGCTTCGCCACGAGGTTCTCGGCGCTGGCGCTGCTGGGCATGACGCTGGTGATCGAGGTGTTCGTCTACCCCGATGCCTATCCGACCCACGGCACCTGGGCGGCGGTGTTGCTGTACCTGATGACGACCGGGCCGGGCAGATTGTCGATTGATCACCTGATCGCCAGGTACTGGAACCGCTGATGTCCCTGATGTCCCTGTAGGAGCTGCCGAAGGCTGCGATCTTTTGATTTTCAAGATCAAAAGATCGCAGCCTTCGGCAGCTCCTACACGGGTATCACAGGCATCACAGACATCACGGACATCGTGGTCAATGCGCCAGCCGATCCAGCGCCTCACCACTGCGCTTGAACCAGCCAATCAGATAATCCGCCAACACCTGCGTGCGCTTGGGCAATCCACCCTGATACGGGTGCACCAGATACATCGGCATCCGTCGTGTCTGAAAATCGCGCAGCAGCCAGCGCAACCGGCCGTCAGCCAGTTCCGTTTGCAGCAGATACGACGGTAACCGTGCGATACCGGCGCCGGCCAGCGCGGCCTTTTTCAGCAGGTTGTAATGGTTGCTGGCGAACGGTCCCGACACCGGCACCCTGAGCAGTTCGTGCTGTTGGTGATACAGCCACTCTTCACGGCCACTGTAGTGACTGTTGAGCAGGCAACGGTGTTCGACCAGATCCTGCGGGGTTCGGGGTTCGCCGAACTGTTCAAGGTACGTCGGGCTGGCGCAGGTCATTTCCTGCCACGCCAGCAAGGGTTTGGCCACCAGGCGCTCATCATTGGCCACGTCGCTGCGAATCGCCAGGTCGAACCCATCGCGTGACAGGTCGCGATAGTTGTTGTTCAGTTCCAGCTCGATCTGTACTTCGGGATACTTGTGCGAGAACTCCAGCAGCAAGCCATCGAAAAACGTTTCGCCCAGTGACACGGGCACTGTCATCCGCACCGGCCCGGCCATGTCGTCTTTCAAACGCGCCAGCGCCTGACGTGCTCGCTCCACCTGCACCACCAGCGCCTGGGCTTGCGGCAACAATGCGGCGCCCGCCGCTGTCAGGCTCAAACGGCGCGTCGTGCGTTGCAGCAGCACCACGGAAAACTGCGCTTCCAATTGGCTGATGCGCTTGGACAACTGGCCCTTGCTGCAACCCAGTTGCTGCGCCGCCAGGGTAAAACTGCCGGCCTCGATCAACACCGCGAACGCCGCCAGATCATCCATTTCGCTCATGGATTGTTTCCATTTGAAAACCAAAGGTTGCCTATTAGTGCGCTTATCCATAGAAAAAACCACTCTAGACTGAAACCTCATTCAACTCATTGAGGAACAGTCCCATGAAGATTCTGTTGATCGGTGCCGCTGGCACCATCGGTTCGGCCGTGGATAAAGAGCTGAGCCAGCGTCACGACGTGATTCGCATCGGTCGCAGCAGCGGCGACTTCCAGGTGGACATCAGCGACAGCGCATCGATTCGCAAGCTGTTCGAGCAGACCGGCAAGTTCGACGCGCTGATCTGCGCCGCCGGTAACGTGACCTTCGCCCCACTCGGCGAGATGAACGCTGACAGCTTTGCCCTGGGCCTGAAAGACAAGCTGATGGGCCAGGTCAACCTGCTGCTGATCGGCCGCGAATACGCCAACGACGGTGCCTCGTTCACCTTCACCACCGGCGTGCTCAGCCACGACCCGATCCGTACCGGCGCCTCGGCGGCACTGGTCAACGGTGCGCTGGACAGCTTCGTCAAAGCCGCTGCCATTGAACTGCCGCGCGGTCTGAGGGTGAACTCGATCAGCCCGACCGTACTGCTGGAAGCGATGGGCAGTTACGCCCCGTACTTCCGTGGCTACAAGCCGGTTCCTGCGGCGGACGTGGCATTGGCCTATGCGAAAAGTGTCGAAGGCCTGCAAACCGGTCAGACTTTTCACGTCGGTTAAGAGCAAAAGATCGCAGCCTTCGGCAGCTCCTGCACAGGAATGCATGTCTCCATGTTGGAGCCGCCGCAGGCTGCGATCTTTTGCATTTGATGGTCAGCCTGCGTAACGTGGCGGCACTTGTCTGGAGAGCCGAAGATGCGTGTTGCCCGTTCGTTGATCGTTGTTGCCCTGCTGCCATTGTTCGCCGCCTGCCAATTGCTCGATGGCCCGCGTGAAAGCGCGTCTCACATCGGACAAACCCGGATGCAGGGGCAGTTGACGGCGGCCGACGGCAAACTGGTGTTTCAGCCGTGTGGCGAACAGCGTCAGTACGTGGTCAACGACATCGGCGGCACCAGCGTCCTGCAAGAGGCTGCGACCCTCGCCGATCAGCAGGGCAAACTGTTTGCCGATGTGCGCGGCAAGCTTGTCGGCGACCGCCTCGACCTCGGCCAGCTGTATCGCGTCGAGCGTTCCGGCACCGCCTGCGATGACCCCAATTTCAAGCTGTTGATCCTGCGTGCCGCCGGTCACGGTCCCGAGTGGAACGTCAAAGTCAGCGGCAAGGGCATGGTCATCGACCGCGAAGGCCAGCCGGCGCTGGCGGTACCGTATGTCGAAGAGCAACTGGGCGACGGCCGCTTCAACCTCAGCAGCGAAGCCAATAATCAGCGCATCGAGTTGTGGGTCGCGCCGCAACGCTGCGTCGACAGCAGCACCGGCAGCGTGCAGCACATGAGCGCCGAGCTGCGCATCGACGGCAAGGTCGAGCGTGGTTGCGGGTATTTCGGCGGTTCGCGTAACGACTGAGCGTTTTAGCCTCACCGGATCCGGCCTTTGCGGCTTATAATCGCGGCCTTCAAACGCCCTGGCGCAGTTGTGCGCCCCGCGAATCCGGATCCTCGCCATGTTACGAATCACCGAACTCAAGCTGCCAATCGACCATCCCGAAGAAGACCTGCGTGCCGCCATCGTGCAGCGTCTGGGCATCGCCAGCGATGATTTGCTCGATTTCACCTTGTTCAAGCGCAGCTACGATGCGCGCAAAAAGTCCTCCGAACTGTGCTTCATCTACACCATCGACCTCACTGTGCGCGACGAGGCCAAGGTGCTGGCAAAGTTCGCCGACGACCGTAACGTCAACGTGGCGCCGGATGTCAGCTACAAATTCGTCGGTAAGGCACCGAGCGACCTGAGCCAGCGCCCGATCGTGGTCGGTTTCGGCCCGTGCGGGATTTTCGCCGGCCTGCTGCTGGCGCAGATGGGCTTCAAGCCGATCATCCTCGAACGCGGCACCGAAGTGCGTCAGCGCACCAAGGACACTTGGGGCCTGTGGCGTAAAAGCGTGCTCAACCCCGAGTCCAACGTGCAGTTCGGCGAAGGCGGCGCGGGCACGTTCTCCGACGGCAAGCTGTACAGCCAGATCAAGGATCCGAAGTTCCTCGGTCGCAAAGTCCTGCACGAATTCGTCAAGGCTGGCGCGCCGGAAGAAATCCTCTACGTCAGCAAGCCGCACATCGGTACATTCCGTCTGACCGGCATGGTCGAGACCATGCGTGAAGAGATCCGCGCCCTGGGCGGCGAAGTGCGTTTCCAGGAGCGCGTCACCGACGTGCTGATCGAAGACGGCCAACTGGTCGGCGTCGAGCTGGCCAGCGGTGAAACCCTGCATTCGAAACACGTGGTCCTGGCCCTCGGCCACAGTGCCCGCGACACCTTCCGCATGCTCCACAGCCGCGGCGTGTTCATGGAAGCCAAGCCGTTCTCGGTGGGTTTCCGCATCGAACACCCGCAATCGCTGATCGACCGCGCGCGGCTGGGTAAATATGCCGGCCACCCGAAGCTGGGCGCTGCCGACTACAAACTGGTGCATCACGCCAAGAACGGCCGGTCGGTCTACAGCTTCTGCATGTGCCCGGGCGGCACCGTGGTGGCGGCGACCTCCGAACCGAACCGCGTGGTCACCAACGGCATGAGCCAGTACTCGCGTAACGAGCGCAACGCCAACTCCGGGATCGTCGTCGGCATCACCCCGGAAGTCGATTACCCGGGCGGCCCGCTGGCCGGTATCGAGTTGCAGGAACGCCTGGAGTCCCACGCGTTCATCCTCGGCGGCAGCGACTACAAGGCCCCGGCGCAACTGGTCGGCGACTTCATCAACGGCACCCCGTCGACCGAACTGGGCGAAGTCGAGCCGTCGTACAAACCAGGCGTGGCCCTGGGCGACCTGGCCCTGGCGCTGCCGGACTTCGCCATCGATGCGATTCGTGAAGCTTTGCCGGCATTCGAGAAGCAGATTCGCGGTTACTCGCTGCACGACGCGGTGTTGACCGGCATCGAAACCCGCACCTCGTCGCCGCTGCGCATTACGCGTAACGAGTCGCTGCAGAGCATGAACGTCAAAGGTCTGTTCCCGGCCGGTGAAGGCGCAGGTTATGCCGGCGGGATTCTGTCGGCGGGTGTCGATGGGATTCGGATTGCCGAGGCCGTGGCGCGCGACATTCTCGGTCTGGAAGCCTGATCAGCCAAATCTGCAAAACGCCCAACCCTGTGGGAGCTGGCTTGCCAGCGATGACGGACTCAGATTCGACATTGATGTTGACTGACAATCCGCTATCGCTGGCAAGCCAGCTCCCACAGTGGTTTTCGGTGTATCAGATATTCGCGCGCAGCACTGTGGTTGGCAGCGGCTCACCCCGTTCGGCACTCGCCGCCACCGCCGCAATCAACCCCTCCAGCTCATAGCCCTGCGCCTTTAGCCAGTCTTGATCGTAATAGGTGTCGGCATAACGCTCGCCGCCATCGCACAGAATCGCCACGATCGACCCCGACTCCCCTGCCGCTGTCATCTGTTGCGCCGCCATCAGCGCGCCGATCAGATTGGTGCCGCTCGACCCGCCGACATGCCGGCCCAGACGCTGCGCCAGATAATGCATGGCCGCCAGCGACAAGGCGTCCGGCACCTTGACCATCGCATCGATCACCTTCGGCAGGAATGAGGCCTCGACCCGTGGCCGACCGATGCCTTCGATCCGTGAACCGCAGTCCAGACGCAGACTGGCGTCGCCGGTCTGGTAGAAATCGAAGAACACCGAGCGCTCGGCATCGGCGCACAACACGCGGGTGCAATGCTGGCGGTAACGCACGTAGCGGCCAAGGGTCGCGGTGGTGCCGCCGGTGCCGGGACTGGAAATCAGCCAGCTCGGTTCCGGGTGTTGCTCGAAACGCATCTGCTGGAAGATCGACTCGGCGATGTTGTTGTTCGCCCGCCAGTCGGTGGCCCGCTCGGCGTAGGTGAACTGGTCGATGAAGTGCCCGCCATGCTCGCGGGCCAGACGTTCGGATTCGGCGTAAATCTGCGTCGGATCCTTCACCAGATGGCTCTGGCCACCGTAGAAGGCGATCTGCGCAATCTTCTCTTTCGAGGTGGTCGCCGGCATCACCGCAATGAACGGCAAACCGAGCATGCGCGCGAAATACGCTTCGGAAATCGCCGTCGAACCGCTGGACGCCTCGATCACCGGCGCGCCGGGCTTGAGCCAGCCGTTACACAACGCATACAGGAACAACGACCGCGCCAGGCGATGCTTGAGGCTGCCGGTGGGATGGCTCGACTCGTCCTTGAAATACAACTCGATGCCTGCAAACCCCGGCAGCGGCAAGGGGATCAGATGGGTGTCGGCGCTGCGCTGGAAGTCCGCTTCGATGATGCGGATGGCTTCGCGGGCCCACTGGCGGTTGTCGCTCATGGTCATGCTCTCGTTGAGTCGGGCAGGAATTGCCTCGTCACAGGCTCAGTCCCCCAGCATAGGAAAAAACCGGCAAGGCTCACAGATACAGCTGAGGCTCAATTCACCCACCAACTGCCAGGTTCTGGGGCAAATAAGTATCAGGCTTTTGCAGTAATTGCGCAGACCCCATCTCCCCGTTCTTTGAACTGAAGCGGCCTGCTCGCCCCCCTGCCAGACAAATAGCGAACAATCCGCACTTAATCAAAGATCCGTCCTACAGCCAGCATTTGTCCGCTTCGTTAACGTCGCACAGCCCTTTCGAAGGGTTGTCGATGGATGAACGAAAGGACGCTCAGTGGCTCGCAACAAGGACATTCCCCGGGTCCCCAACCCGCCAGCGGGCGACGGTCATCACGTCACCTGGCGCTACATGACGGCCACTGAACTGGCCGAGCGCGAAGCTCGACAAAACGCTTACGACGCCATGCTGGCGCGGCAGGAGGCTTTCGAGCGCAGTCGAGAGGTTGCAGCGAAAAAGCCTGATCCCGTACGCGCCGGGTGCGTGTTCGCCAAGTCCTGCAAGTTGCCGGACGCGATCATCGATTACTCGAATCCTTCGGGGATGGTGCCTACCGACAGCCTGAAAGATTACGGAGATCTGGTCCTGCTCGGCGGCCGTGAAGCCGATGACAGCGGCGGCGTTCCACTCAAGAAAATCAGCGGCACTGCCATCCCGGCAGGCCTGGGCACCTTCGCCCTTGCGGGTGAGGCGTTCAAGGCATTGCCCGCCATCGCTTCCGCCGCCGTTGTGACCCCTTTGGTCGGGCTGGTGGCGTTGCTAATGCCATCGAACCTGGGCGACAGCGCCCTCTACACCGAAGACCAGTTGCTCGCCCTCAAACAGGCTCGAACCCGCGTGCGCCTACATGTCGAACAACAGGCCGACGGCAGCCTCAAGGGTTATGGCTTCTACACCGGCAGGAATCGCGATTGGGAAATGGTCGATGTCGTGCAGTTCACCGCGCGCGGTAACCGTTTCGTCGCCGACCTGGGTGAAGGCATCGAACTGATCTGGACGCCCGCCGTGGACGGCTCCGACATCCTCGGCATCCCCGCGCTGGAGGCCGCTCCGCAGGCACCGCATATTTGGGTGTACCCACCGACGACAGCGGCGAACGGGATTCTGGTGAACCCGGTTTATCCGCCGGAGTATCGGGATTTCATTCTGGTGTTTCCGGCGGATTCTGGGGTTAAGCCGGTTTACATTGTGCTCAGTCGAGCTCGCGACCATGCCTACTACGACCACCCAAAGACGCTACCTGCGTTTCCTGATGCAGTGAGAGTGAAGTCCAAGTCATCGGTTCAGGGTGGAGGAAAGCGGCGAGCACGCTGGGTAGACCGCAAAGGTCGGATCTATGAATGGGATTACAAAAGCAATGCTGTAGAAAAATACGACAAATTGGGAACCACTCATTTGGGTGAGTTCAATCATATTACTGGTGAACAAACCGGGCCCGCCGAGCCGGATAGAAGAACCTCTAGAAATTAAGGGACTAAAACATGCGTTACCTTTCAATAACCGGGTTTTACCCTGACGAAATCGAAGACAGCTCGCTACAGTTTGAATTGGATATCAATGGTAGCGAAATGAATGAAAAGGTTGCACAGCTCATTGAATCCAAGCCGCTTAACGAACTGGAGCCTGGGGAGTTGTTATTGAGCCCGGATCAAGTAAGTGCATTGGAAGTCCTTCTGAACGTCAGCTTCCCGAAGGGGCTGGAGTATTTCATGGGCACCTGTGCCCAGCACTGAGCGAGCGAATTGAAACAAACAAAAAACCCCGACCAGTCACCTGATCGGTTTTTTTTTTTACCGCTCGTTCGCGCTTAGTGCGAAACGCGGCTGGTGCCACCGACTGTGGAGATGCGCACGCGCTCACCGACACGGAACACTTCGTTTTCCTGAACCTGTTGCACGTAGGCGCGCATGCTGCCGTCGTCTTCGCGCACGGTGATTTCCACGCCTTGGGTGCGGGTCAGGCCTTCTTCGGTGGCCGAACCGATCAAGCCACCGGCCACGGCGCCGATGACGGCCGCGACGATGCTGCCCTTGCCGCCACCGATGGCGCTGCCGCCGACACCGCCGACCACTGCGCCAGCAGCGCCGCCGATCGGGGTCTTGGTGCCTTCGATTTTCACCGGACGCAGGGATTCGATGGTACCCATGCGAATCGTCTGCACACGACGCGCTTCGTCACGGGAATAGGAGTCACCGGTCAGGCTCGACTGGCAGCCGGTCAGCAACATCGCCATCGTGGAAAAGGAAGCAACCAGCAGAACAGACTTACGCATAGCATCAACTCCAAAAGTACATTTGCTCATTAAACCCCGCTGCTTGACGCCTGTCACGACACAGCCCGGATAAACTTGATTTTATTCAGGCCCGGTACAGGCACCTGCTGCCCACCCAACAGTAGCGTCAAATCACCCAACCTGCCGGGCCAAACCCAAGGATTTCCATGGATTACCTGATCATTTTCGTCACCACCGTCGCCGGTCTGTACTTCCACGGGTGGCTGTACGTGCGGATCAAACGCTGGATGGATCGTGATCTGGCACTGTCCCTGGCAGGAAAGGATGAAGGCAAACGCGCCTTCATGCTGGAACGGCTGGCCGAGGCCCGCGCGCGGAAGATCAAGCGCCGGGACCTGCCGCAGTGGCTTGAGGCCGCTGCGGCAGGCTATCACGCTCGGTAGACTGCTCAGGGCGCCAGACGTTCAAGAATCCAGTTGGCACCCTGCTGACGGTAGTTCAGGCGATCGTGCAGACGACTTGGACGGCCCTGCCAGAACTCGATGCGCTCGGGCAGCAGGCGATAACCGCCCCAATGTTCCGGGCAGTCGGGCTGAGTATCGCTGAAGCGCTGCTCGGTGGCCTTGAGCAGATCTTCCAGCTCGCCACGCCCGTTGATCACCCGGCTTTGCGGTGAGGCCCAGGCGCCGAGCCGACTGCCCAGCGGACGCACCTGATAATACGCGTCGGACTCTTGCGGGGTGACTTTGACCACCCGCCCTTCGATACGCACCTGGCGCTCCAGGGTTGGCCAGAAAAATGTCATGGCCGCGAAAGGATTCGCTGCCAGATGCTGGCCCTTGGCGCTGTCGTAGTTGGTGAAAAAGGTGAAGCCCTGCGCGTCCAGGCCCTTGAGCAGCAGAATGCGGCAATGCGGCCGCCCGTCCGAATCCACCGTGGCCAGGGTCATGGCGTTGGCTTCCACTGGCGCCTGTTCGGTTTTCACCGCGTCGGCAAACCATTGGTGGAACAGCGCAAACGGTTCGGCCGGGGCTTGCGCCTCGGTCAGACCGTCCCGGGTGTAATCACGACGCATATCTGCCAGAGCCTGGGTCATGGCGCATTCCTTTTCGTTAGCGGATCACTGCTTGGAAGTATCGCTGGCGGCGACTTTCTTGTCAGTTGCCGCCGCTTTGGCCGGAGCGGTTTTCTTGGCAGGGGTTTTTGCCGGTGCCTTGGTCGCTGCTTTCTTCGCAGGTGCCTTGGCGGCGGCTTTCTTCGCCGGAGCCTTTTTGGTTGCAGGTACGGCGGCCTTCGAAGCGGCCGGCGCCGGGGTGACCGGTTTGGCTGCAGGCTTGACGTCCTGTGCGGCAAGCATCGTGGTCGGTGCCGGCGCCGGCATGTTGTACTTGCTCAACAGCGCAACCATGGTGTTCTGCGGGGTCACCAGCAGCTCGACGCGACGGTTCAGGGCACGGCCTTCGGCGCTGTCGTTGGCGGCACGCGGGGCATCGCCACCCATGCCGCGCAGCATCAGGCGATCGCGCTGCAAGCCGCTCAGGCGGAAGATCGCCGCTACAGACTGGGCGCGCTCCTGGCTGAGTTTGACGTTGGCTGGCGCGGCGCCGGTGTTGTCGCTGTGACCGAGCACCAGCACTGCGGTTTTCGGATCAGCTTCGAGGATTTTCGCGACATTGGTGAACGGGCTGAGGGTCACCGGCAGCAGCATGGCCGGACGCTTCGGGTTGAACGAGCCTTCAACCGGCGCGATCACCACCAGCACATTGTCACGGCGCTCGAGTTGCAGGTTGCTGTCCTTGATTGCCGCACGCAGGCGTGGCTCGTAGTCATCCAGCCAGGCTTGGGTGACTTTCGGGTCAGGCATCGGCACCACTTTGGCAGTCGACTGATCCTTGCCGCCAAACGGCCACCACCACTTGGTGCCGGTGTCGGCATCGGCCTTGGCCACTGCCGCCGGTTTGGCTTCTGGTTTGACTTCGGGTTTCACATCGGCCTTGGCGGTCGAGTCATCGGAACCGCCGAACGGCCAGTACCAGTGGCTGCTGCTTTCAGTCTTGGCCACCGGTGCGGTAGCGGCAGGTTTGAGCGGCGCCGGGGCTGTGGCAGGAGCCGGGGCCGGCTCTTTGGCCGCCACTTTGTCGGAGGATCCGAACGGCCACCAGCTGCCGCCATCCGCATCGTTTTTAGGAGTCTGTGCGCAACCGGTGATCGCAACACACAGGGCCAGGGCGAGAGTTTTTTTGGATGACATTGAAAATCCACAAAGTGAAGTAATGAAAAATCAGAGCTCTTTTGCCCGGATAAACAGACGCTTTGAATCGAAAAACCGGATCTGGTTCCAACCCTGGAACCTCATGTAACGCTTTACAGACAAGTGGCAAGTACCCGCGCCAGTTGCTGCGCGCGCGGATCCATCAAGACGTACGGCCCAAGGGTATTTGTCACAAAACCGAACGCGACATCGTGCTCAGGATCAGCAAACCCCACTGAACCACCCGCACCCGGATGACCGAATGCACGTGGGCCGAGGCCGTAGGTGGCGTTCGCCATGTCCGGCTGATCGAGCATGCAGCCCAGGCCGAAACGGGTACGGGTCAGCAGGGTCTTGTCCTCGCCGTAGCTGTGTTCGCGGGTCAGCTCTTCGAGCATTTCGCTTTCGAGCAGGCTGCCGTCGAGCAGGCCTGCGTAGAAACCGGCCAGACTGCGTGCGTTGCCGTGACCGTTGGCGGCCGGCTGCTGCATGCGGCGCCATTCCGGTTTGTTGGTGCTGGTAAGCACCGACGGCGGATTGGTGAAGGCGCGGGTGGTCATCGCGGTCGGCTCGCGCATGGTCACTTGCAACAGGCGCTGGGCCGCAGCATCGCCGACGTTGCCCTTGCCCCGTGCGATATGCGCCACGCGGTGGAATTCTTCGTCCGCCAGGCCGACGTGGAAATCCAGCCCCAGCGGCTTGGCGACACGGGCGACGATCGACTCGCCCGGCCCGCGGCCGTCAGCGCGACGCAGCAACTCGCCGACCAGCCAGCCGTAGGTGATGGCGGCATAACCATGGCCGGTACCCGGCGTCCACCACGGCGCTTCGGCCGCGAGGGCGTCGACCATGGTTTGCCATTCGTAGAGGGCCGCGGGCGCCAGCAACTCGCGCAGGGCCGGCAGACCGGCCTGATGGCAGAGCAATTGGCGCAGGGTGACGGATTCTTTGCCGGCGGCCGCAAATTCCGGCCAGTAGCGGGCAACCGGTGCATCCAGTTGCAGTTTGCCTTCGGCCACCAATTGCAATGCGGTGACCGCGGTAAAGGTCTTGGTGCAGGAAAACAGGTTGGCGATGGTGTCGCTGTGCCAGGCCTCGGTGCCGTCCTTGTCGGCGGTACCGGACCAGAGGTCGAGGACGGTTTCTCCGCCGACCTTGATGCACAGGGCTGCGCCGCGTTCCTGGGGATCGTCGAACAGTGCCGCGAATGCCTCGCGCACCGCTTCGAATTGAAGCTCGTAATGTCCCTGAATCTGCACCCGCAACTCCCCCGCGAAAACGCTCTACAAAGTGGCCCGCATTGTTCCAGCCCTTGAGGGATTTGGGAACAGCTGCGGGCCGGGTGGTCATTTCAAAGCAAAATCAAAAGATCGCAGCCTGCGGCAGCTCCTACAAAATCACATTCCCTGTAGGAGCTGCCGAAGGCTGCGATCTTTAAGGCATCAAACCTTAATGGCCATTCCCCGAATGCCCGCCCGCATGCCCGGCCCCCGGGCCTTTGCCGGCTTCACCCTTGCGCCCGCCTTCGGCCTCATGACCAACAGCGGCGGCAGCTTTCTCAGCCTCCTTGCCCAACTGATCAACCGCTTGCAGATTGCTCTTGCGCACCGCCTCGACAAAGCCCTGATACGGCAGATCGGTAATCCCCACCAGACCAAAGTGCCCGTTCTCGCCATCGAGCAGACGCCCGGTCACCGGTTGATCCAGGTACTGGAACCAGTGCACGCCGACAATCGACGGCTCGCTCAGTGCCTGCTTGAGGAAGTTGGCGTAAGCCGGGCCACGGTCTTCTTCCTTCGCCAGTTGCGTCACGCCACCCCAGAACGGGCCACGATCACTGGAGCCGAAGTTGAATTCGGTGATCAGCACCGGTTTGTCGAGGGCACGCAGGGCGGCGAAGTCATAGCCGTCCTGCGGTTTCAGCGTGTACATGTTGAAGCTCAGCACATCGCAATACTGCGCGCAGGAGGCCACCGCTTCCGGGGTGCTGGTGGCGAAACGGCCACCGAGCAGCAACTGATTCGGCGCGTGCCATTTCAGCGAATCGGAGATGGTCTTGAAGTAGGTGTCGGCGAACACCTTCTGGAAGTATTTGAAGTCGTTTTCGATCTCCGGGTGCTGCGGATTCGGCATTGGCGGCACAAAGCCCGGATCCTCCATCAACTCCCACGCCGGCAAATCGATGCCCCACGCCTTCGACAGGCCTTCCTGGTTGCGGTACTTGTCGCGCAGTTGCTTGAGGAATGCGCGCTTGGCCGGCACGTCGGTGGTCATTTTCAATGTGCCGTAGGCCAGGGCGTAGCGCGACTGCGGATCGTCGCCCGGACCGGCCCAGGCCAGTTCGTTGTCGGCGTAGTAACCGATCAGCCACGGATCATCACGATGATCGCGGGCGGCGATGGCCACGGCACGCTCGGTGGCCATGGCGAAACGCGGGTCGAACGGGTCAGGCATGCCGCCCCACCAGTCGCTGCCGGTGCTGATGCTGGTGTAGTCGCCGACGATCGACAGCGGCAAGGTGTACGGCACCCGCTCGGCCTCGGCGAGCGAGTCGGCACTCCAGTTGCCGACGGTGTTGAAACCCCAGGCCTGCAAGCGATCGAGAGTGTGCGCAGCCCACTTCTGTTCATCGACCGTGGCTTTGCATGGAGCGGCGTTCGCCGGCTCGGCTTGCGCCGGAGCTGCGCAAGGTTCGCCATACAGGCGTTGCAGGTTGGCACCGTAGAAATCGTACCAGCGCCCATTGCCATAGCCGCGGCCCTGATCGGCGCCGTTGCCACCACGGTTGTCGCCTTCGCCGAAATGGCTGGCGAGCGGCTCGTCGGCCTTGGGCAGCGATTCGAACATCCACTCACGCCCGGCGACGTAGGTCTGGTTGACCTGCGGGCTGACGGTGTTGACCCCCAGCGAATAGAACGGATGCCCTTCAGGGGTCACCAGATACCAGCGACCGTCACGCTTTTCGGTGCGGAAAAAGCCGCTGGCCTTGAACGCCGGGCCTTTGCTCCAGCCACCGAACTTGTCCAGCGAGGACTTTTCGCGCTCGGCCAGCCAGGTTTTCAGCTGTTGATCTTCCTTGGCGGCGACGGATTTCAGTTGTTCGTCATTGCTGATTTTTTCCGGCCATTTGCTGCGGGTCGACTGCCCGTAAGCGTCCACCAGATTGCCGTACACGGCCTGAGTCACGGCATCGCCGTCCTGCACGCCGAATCGCTCGAGCAGCAGGCTCTGCGCGGCTTTCGGCTGATCCATCCACAGGCTCACCGACACCACTTGGCTGCGATCCAGTTCACCGCTGCTGCTGGCCAGCAGAATCCGCTGACCGTCGACGGTCATCGGCATCGGCGGCCCGGCCTTCATGCCCTGGCTCAGTGGCGAGGTCGCCACCAACGGCACCAGCAGGGTTTGCGCGGGGCCGGCCGGCAGGTCGACGCGGCTGGTCAGCGTCTGGCCGTTGTTGCTCTGGATTTGCACGTAGACCGTCACGGCCCAGTTCATCGCGCTCTGCAGACGCAGGCTCATCATGCCCGACTGCGACCAGTCCCAGGCGCCGGTCTGCGGGGTCAGGCGCAAGGTTGGGCGGGCTACCGGGTTGAAGGTCACCCGGCGCAGCACTTCACCTTCAGGGGTTTGCTCGGCGTTGGCTTGTGGCAGGTCAGTGTTTTCGGTGACGACTTTCACCACGTCGGCGGGGCGAACGAAGTTGAACAGGGTCTGCTGACCCGCAGGCGCCGCCAGTAACGGGGCAGCGAAAATCAAGGCGAATACGGCAGGCAACGAACGGCGAATCATAAGAACGGAGTTCTCCCTAACGACCAACTAAGGCCAATGGAAAAGCATGGCAGAGAGATAGACAGCGCGGCGGGCAAAACTGCCCACCGTTGTCTCAGGATATTTCACGACGGAATGGCGGCAACGCATTGAGGATCGCCTTGCCGTAGCGCTGGGTGACCAGGCGCCGATCGAGCAAAGTGATGGTGCCGCGGTCTTCTTCAGTGCGCAGCAGACGCCCGCAGGCCTGGACCAGTTTCAAGGAGGCATCGGGCACCGAGATTTCCATGAACGGATTGCCGCCCCGGGCCTCGATCCACTCCGACAGCGCCGCCTCGACCGGATCGTCCGGCACCGAGAACGGGATCTTGGCGATCACCACGTGCTCGCAGTAGGCGCCCGGCAAGTCCACGCCTTCGGCGAAACTGGCGAGGCCGAACAGCACGCTGGAATCGCCGCCATCGACCCGCGCCTTGTGCTTGTTCAGGGTTTCCTGTTTCGACAGGTTGCCTTGAATGAACACCTGCTTGCGCCAGTCACGGTCGAGGCCGTCGAACACGTCCTGCATCTGTTTGCGCGAAGAGAACAGCACCAGCGTGCCGCGCGAGCCTTCGACCAGATCCGGCAACTCACGGATGATCGCCGCGGTGTGAGCAGCGGCGTCGCGTGGGTCGGCCTTCAGATCCGGCACCCGCAGCACGCCGGCGTCGGCATGATGGAACGGGCTCGGCACCACGGCAGTGACAGCTTTCTTCGGCAGACCGGCGCGCATGCGGAAACGGTCGAAAGTGCCCAGTGCAGTCAAGGTTGCCGAGGTCACCAGGCAGCCGTAGGCCACGTTCCACAGGCTGCGGCGCAGGGTTTCGGCAGCAAGAATCGGGCTGGCGTTGACCTCGATGTCGAACAGCGAACCGCTTTCGGCCAAGGTCAGCCAACGCGCCATCGGCGGGCTGTCTTCCGGGTCTTCGGCGGTGAACGCAGTCCACAACTCCCAGTTGCCCGACGCCCGCGACAACAGGCTGCCGAACAGCGGATACCATTCTTCGGCCTGATTGCTGGCGATGCCGATGTTGACCTCGCCGTCCATGCCTTCCTTGAGCAGGTCGGTCAGGCGGGTGAACAGATCGTTGAGCCGCGAGTAGCCCTTTTTCAGCTCGATGCCCATTTCGCGCATGTGCTCGGGAATCACCCCCCCGACGAAACGATGGCGTGGCCGCTCGCGACCTTCGACGTCTTCGCCGGGTTTGAAATCGGCAATCTGCTCGCACGCGGTGAACATGAACTGCTGCTGGGTCTTGATCTCCCGCGCCAGCTCGGGCACTTGCTCGATCAGCTTGCCGAGATCCCCCGGCAACGGATGCTGGGCCAGCAGTTTGGTGAGGTTCTTGGCGGTGGTTTCCAGCCAGTCGGCAGTGGAACGCAGACGCGTGTAGTGGGCGAAGTGGCCGATGGCCTTGTCCGGGAGGTGATGGCCTTCGTCGAATACGTAAATGGTGTCACGCGGATCCGGTAGTACCGCGCCGCCGCCCAAAGCGAGGTCAGCCAGCACCATGTCGTGGTTGGTGACGATCACGTCGACCTTGCCCATGCCTTCGCGCGCCTTGTAGAAAGCGCATTGGCCGAAGTTCGGGCAGTGGCGATTGGTGCACTGGCTGTGATCGGTAGTCAGGCGCGCCCAGTCGGCATCTTCCAGGGCGTTGGGCCAGCTGTCGCGGTCGCCGTCCCATTTATTGCCGGCGAGTTTCTCGATCATGCTGGTGAACAGCTTCTGACTGGCTTCGTCGACCTCGATCTTGAAACCTTCTTCTTCGAACAACTGGGCGGTGGCGGTTTGCGCGTGGCCTTCCTGCAGCAGCATGTCGAGCTTGGACAGGCACATGTAGCGGCCACGGCCCTTGGCCAGCGCGAAACTGAAGTTCAGCCCGCTGTTGCGCATCAGGTCGGGCAAGTCCTTGTAGACGATCTGCTCTTGCAGGGCCACGGTGGCGGTGGCGATCACCAGGCGTTTGCCGGCCAGCTTCGCCGTGGGGATTGCCGCTAGGCTGTAGGCCACGGTCTTGCCGGTACCGGTGCCGGCTTCCACCGCGACAATCGCGGGGTCGCCACTGCGCCGGCCTTCGTCGTCGGTGTCGATATCCCCGAGGACTTTGGCGACTTCGGCGATCATCAGGCGCTGGCCGTAACGCGGCTTGAGGCTCTTGGCTTCAAGAAAACGCGAATAGGCGCCCTGGATCGTGGTTTTGAGTTCAGTGCTGATCATTGATTGTCGGGCGCAAAAAACGCTGGATAAATTTTCAGTGGTTTCGGATGGCGGCTATCATACCCCGCTAATCAATCCCGCGCAGAACGGAGTGCCCCAATGACACCTTTTAGCCTCGTGTATCCACTGCATGTCCTGTCCGCTCTGATCTGGGTCGGCGGCATGTTTTTCGCCTGGATGGTCCTGCGCCCGGCGGCGGTGAAGGCGCTCGACGGCCCCGCCCGCCTGACCTTGTGGGTGGAAGTGTTTCAAGGTTTTTTCCGCTGGGTCTGGGTCGCGGTGATCCTGCTGCCGATCAGCGGCGTGGGCATGTTGCATTTGCAGCAGGTCGGTTTCGAGACCGCGCCGAAGTACGTGCAGGTGATGATGGGACTGTATGTGGTGATGACGGCGCTGTTTATCCGGATTCAGGGTTTGATGCTGCCGGAGTTGCGTAAAACGGTGGAAGACAAGGACTGGCCGGCGGGTGCGGCGGTACTGGGGCGGATTCGCCGGGTGGTGGGGATCAACCTGATTGTCGGGTTGGTGCTGGTGGCGATTGCCGCGGCGCGACCGATGTTCTGACCCACAGACGACCAACACTTTTTGTGGCGAGGGAGCTTGCTCCCGCCGGGCTGCGCAGCAGCCCCAAATCAACGGACGCGTTCAATCTGATGGAGCGCGGTATCCGGGGTGGGGCCGCTACGCGGCCCATCGGGGATAAATCCCCTCACCACAATTGTGCATAGTGCTGTTATTTACAGGCGCTGTACGGTCACCGCACCCGCGGCCCCCACCGGCCCAGGCTGACGATTCGTGCTGGTGGCGATTGCCGCAGCTCGACCGATGTTCTGAGCCACAGACGACCAGCACTTTTTGTGGCGAGGGAGCTTGCTCCCGCTGGGCTGCGCAGCAGCCCCAAATCAACGGGCGCGTTCAATCTGACGAAACGCGGTATCCGGGGTGGGGCCGCTACGCGGCCCATCGGGGATAAATCCCCTCACCACAATTGTGAATAGTGCTGTTATTTACAGGCGCTGCACAGTCACCGTGCCCGCGGCCCCCACTGGCCCAGGCTGTCCATCCGCCCCGGCCTTGCCGTTCTTGCCGCCATCGGCGCGATACACCAGACAGCCCTTGGACTGGCCGCCCTTGCCCGCCTTGCCGCCGACACCCGCTGGGCCACCGGCGCCGCCCGCAACGTTGACCTTGATCAGCTCGGCCGGAAACTCGCGCGGCACTTCAAGACGCACCAACGCACCCGGTGCACCCGGCTGGCCGTCACTACCATTACTACCATCAAAACCGTGACCGGCCGCGCCCCAGGTGCAGCCCGGATCTTCACCGTTGCCGCCATCCAAGCCGAAAAAACCCGGTGCGCCGGTGCCGCCGCGGGCGTCGACAAACAGTTTTGGCGCGTCCAGCGCCTTGAACTGCAAATTCAGATTGCGCCCGGCGCGGGCGGCTTTTTCATAAGTGCCCGGCGCCCCGCGTGCAGTGATCAGGCTGCCTTCGGACAACTGCGCACGGCTGACTTTCATGTCCAGCGCCTGTTCACTCGGTACGATCGCAATGCGCGCTTCGTGGCCCAGGCGCAATTCGCCGACGGTCAGCTCAGTCACGTTGGAGGGAATCAGCAAGGTGCCGTAATCCGCCACTTCCAACCGTTCCAGCTGCAAAGTGCTGGCGGTGTTGGGCAAACGCATCAGGGAATTGGTTTCGACGCTGACCACCTGGGCGCAGGCCAGGGGACTGATGAATGCAGCGAGCAGGCAAAGTTTACGCATGGGAAGAAGCCTCCGGAGCGGCCGGGGCCGGGGCCGGGATGGTTTGCAGGTGAAAAACGCCGAACAGCAGGATGCGCAGACGGTCGCGCCACGGATTGGGACGCCCCTTGAGGCGCGAGAACAGCAATTCGAGTACATGCAGCGCCAGCAACAAGCCGCCGGCCAGATTGACCAGCAGATGCAGCGGATGCACAAACGGCAGCAGCAGATTGACCACCACCACGCACCAGAACAGCAGGGTCAGCAAACGCCCCAGCCCCCAGAAAACCTTCATACGCTCCCCCGTGTCGGAATTATTCTTTGGGCGCACAGTAACGGCTTACGCGGGGGATAAGCCAGAGGGGCAAAAGAAAAAACTTTTGTCAGTCGTCGGATCGCTGCCGGTTCGACGACGATCGTCGACCGGCAGCTCTAGCCTGCGGACTACAGACAAGTCCTAGCGATTGATATGCAACTCCACCCGACGGTTTTTCGCCCGTCCCTCGTCGGTCGCGTTGTCAGCCACCGGCTCACTCTCGCCGCGTCCTTCACTGGTCAGTTTGTCCGGCGCCAGGCCCTGACTCAGCAGGTACGCCGCCACGCTGCTGGCGCGTCGTTCCGACAGTGCCTGGTTATAGGCATCCGAACCTTTGCTGTCGGTATGGCCGATGACCTTGATGCTGACCACGTCGGCATTGCGCAATTTGTCCATCAGCGTATCGAGCTGCGCTTTGGCAGCCGGGGTCAGATCCGACTTGTCGAAATCGAACAACACATTGCCGGCATCGCTGAGGGTGATGACTTCGGTTTGCGGCGCAGGCTCGGGGGCTTTTGCAGTGACCGGATATTGCGGCAGCGGACAGCCGCGATGATCGACCGGGGTATTGGCCGGGGTGTCAGGGCAACGGTCGCGGCGGTCGAACACGCCATCGCCGTCTTCATCGCCATCCTGGGCATAACAGATCAGCCCGCCAGTCAGAATCCCCAGCGCCGCACCGCCACCGGCCCAGCCGCCACTTTCAATGGCGCCAAGACCGCCACCGACCAGCCCGCCGATCAGGCTGCAGATCGGCCACGTACGTTGATTGAGGGGGGCATCGCCATCGCTATGAGTGGCGCAACCGGTGAGCAGGCTGCCCAGCAGCAGCACCGGCAAGACGGACCTTGAGAAAACAGTCATTGTGAAAGCTCCTGTGTCACCGGCCCATACCGGTTACACAGGAGTAAAGACCCGCATCCGCGACTGCACAAGCCGCGGATGCGAGAGGGACTAGCGGACGATTTTGATTTCGGTGCGACGGTTCTGTGCGCGGCCATCGGCGGTTTTGTTATCCGCCACTGGCTGGCTTTCACCCATGCCCGATACCGAAACGAAGCTGGCACGCGGCACACCTTGGGAGATCAGGTATTCCACCACCGAGTGCGCGCGACGATCCGACAGTTTCTTGTTGTAGGCATCGCTGCCGACGCTGTCGGTGTGGCCGGTCACGGTCAGTTGCGCCGTGGACGACTCTTGTTTCAGGCGCGTGGCGACTTTGTCCAGAACCTGTTTATCGGCACCGGTCAGGGTGGCTTTGTCGAACTGGAAGTGCACATCGCGGATGACGATGGTTTCTTCCTTGACCACGACGGCCTCTTCTACCACTGGCGCCGGGGCTGGTGGAGGGCAGCCGTCAGCATCGACCTGCACGCCTTTAGGGGTGTGCGGGCACTTGTCGCGACTGTCCGGCACACCATCGCCGTCTTCGTCGCCATCGCCGTGCACCCAGCAATAGGCTGCTGCCGTACCGCCGACCAACAGGGCGCCGTAGCCGGCCCACGCCGAACTCTCCGTCGCACCGAGGCCGGCACCGACCACACCACCGACCGCCGCACAGGTCGGCCAGTCGGTTTTCTGCAAACCTGCGCAACCAGTCAACACACTGGTTAGCAGAATCAAAGGTAATGCTGTCCGAACTATGCTCATCTGGTTTTCTCCTGAGGGATCGGCTTAGAACCGATTCACGGAGTAAAGACCGGAGTTTTAATCTCCGCCAGCAATAGGCCAGCGTCATTTGGGACTGTGTTCACAGGGATTTGGCACTTTTGCCATGCGTGACAAAACGGGGTCTAGGCCGGATCCGTCTGGCGCGCTAGTCTTGGCGATCTGATTGAGGAGCTTCGATGAACGTCGCCATTTCTCCGCGTACGCCGCAACAGGCGCTGGCCGCTTTACTGGATCGCTATGCCCCGGCGCGTCTGCTGCTGATCGGCGCCAGCGAATTTCCGGCGCTCGCCGCGTTCAAGCAGGCACATCCGGACACCTGCGTGGCCCACGCCGCACCCGGTGCATTGCCCGCCGAACTCGCGGCGCGGCGCTTCGATCTGGCGCTGGTGGTCGATTGCCTGGAACATCTGCCCAAGCGCGACGGCCTGAACCTGCTGGGCGGGATCCGCAACCTCAACGCCAGCCGCATCGCCGTGCTGGCGGATCTGCCGGCCAGCGGCTGGCAGGAAACCGATTTCTATTCACTGGCGCTGCAAGCCAGCGAACGTTTTCAGCGCGACGAGCAGGTACTGACCCTGTTCACCTACGATCTGCTTGACTACAAACAAGTCCCCGACTGGCTCAACTCACGGTTCTGGGCCAATCCGGAAAACTTCGGGAAATACTGGTGGTAATGCAATGAGTACAGCCATTTGCCCGTGCGGCAGCGGCAACCTGCTGGAAGCCTGCTGCGGTCACTATCACGAAGGCCACCCGGCGCCGTGCGCCGAAGCGCTGATGCGTTCACGCTACAGCGCCTACGTGCTGGGGCTGATCGATTATCTGGTGGCCACCACCCTGCCCGCCCAACAGGCCGGTCTGGATCGCCAGGCGATCAGCGCCTGGAGCGCGCAGAGCACCTGGCTCGGCCTTGAGGTCGAAAACTCGGAAGTGTTCGGCGGCCAGCCCGAACATGCGTTCGTCACCTTCACCGCGCGCTGGCACGACAGCCAGGGCGAACACAGCCACCGCGAGCGTTCCTCGTTCGTGCAGAACGCCGGGCGCTGGTACTTCATCGACCCGACCGTGCAATTGAAGCTGGGGCGCAACGATGCGTGTCCGTGTGCCAGCGGGCAGAAGTTCAAGAAGTGCTGTGCGGGGTATTTCGGCGTGTAGGATCAAAAGATCGCAGCCTGCGGCAGCTCCTACAGGGAACGCAACGCATGTAGTAACTGCCGCAGGCTGCGATCTTTTTAGCGTCTAGACTGGCTGCAAAGGGAGTTCAACCATGCTCGGTCGTTGGCGCACATTTCAGTTCTTCACATTGATGCTGATCCTGAACCTCGGCGGTTGCGCCTCATGGTTCAGCGACGACAGCGTCGACCCCGCCGTGCACCTGGTGAAAGTCGAGGTGGTGCGGGCCAAATTGCTCGAACAGAAATTCATCCTGCACTTTCGCATCGACAATCCCAACGGCAGCGACCTGACCGTGCGCGGCATGGAATACCGCATTCATCTGGCGGATATGTTGCTGGCCGAAGGCGAGCATGAACACTGGATCACCGTGGCACCGAAAAGCAGCGGGTTCTACCGGATACCGATCCGCACCAACCTGTGGCCTCGGGTAAAAGACGTGGTGAAAATGCTGAAAAGTCCCAATCAGCAGATTCCCTATCGGCTGCAGGGCGAAATGGAAACCGGTTTATTCATCGCCCACTACGTGCACCTGGAGCGCAATGGCGTGATAATCCCCGCCGATTTAATTCCGGAGCACAACCGATGACTCAGCAACCTCATGTCCATGGCCCTGACTGCAACCACGATCATGACCATCATCACGATCACGACCATGGCCATGTCCACGGCCCGAACTGCGGCCACGCCCACCAGGAACCGGTGCGCAACGCCCTGAAGGACGTCGGCCGCAACGACCCTTGCCCATGCGGCAACGGCAAGAAATTCAAGAAGTGCCACGGCGCTTGATGTTTCCGGTGAAGACCTTCTTCGCCTGAACCATCGCCATCGCGAGCAGGCTCACTCCTGCATTCGAGCGCATTCCTCCAACTGGAATGCAATCACTGTGGGAGCTGGCTTGCCAGCGATGAGGCCGGCACCTCCAGCATTGATGCAGCCTGACGCTCCGCTATCGCTGGCAAGCCAACTCCCACAGGTTCCTCAGGCGACTGCCAGAATCCGCGCAGCACTGACCACCGTCGCATACTCCCCGTGCAAATTCCCCAGCGACATCCCGTGCACCTCTTCGGCTGAACGCGGTGTGCCGAAGTAATCGGCCTTGTCGAAGGTAAAACACGCGTCCTCCGCCACCCACGTCTCGAACCCCAGGTTGCCCGCCGTGCGCGCTGTGGATTCCACCGAGTTGTTGGTCGCTACACCAACAATGATCAATTGCCCGATCCCCGCCTCACGCAACTGCCCTTCCAGACCCGTGGCACAGAACGCATCCGGCACTTGCTTCTGGATCAGCCATTCGCCGTCCTGCGGCAAGAATCTCTGCTGAAATTCAACTCCTGACTGCCCGGGCCAGAACACCGAACCCGGTTCGCGCGACAGATGCTGCACATGAATCACCGGCCGTCCGCTACTGCGCCACGCCCTCAGTAAATCGAGCATGCGTTCTTCGGCCTGTAGATTATTCCGCCGCCCCAGGCGCGGCTCGAGAATGCCTTGTTGCTGGTCGATGATGATCAGTGCAGCGTTGGCCTGAAGCTCCATGGCGTTTTTTTCTCATGCGGGGGTCAGTGAATTTCCCGCACTTCAGCATCACCGCCACGGGGTGGGCAAGCTCTGATTCAACCCGATCAAGGATCGCCCGGCGACGGTGAACGCGTATGTCTTGGTGCAGAAGATCACCCCGCCGAAATCCTGATATCTGGATGGATCGTTGTTGTGGCGAGGGAGCTTGCTCCCGCTGGAGTGCGAAGCGCTCCCAAACGGGTCGCCGCGATCTATCAGAAAAATGCGCAGTCTGGATAACGACTGCTGCGCAGCCGAGCGGGAGCAAGCTCCCTCGCCACAAAAACACTGTTATCTCTGCAGATTTACTGTTGGTCAGACAAATACAGAAATAACCACTCGCCCCGCTTGCGCGGCCACCGCCTGCTCACTAACGTAGCGGCTTTATTGCGCCCCCAGCCTCTACACCCCCGCAGGAGCTTTGCCATGGCCTCGCCAGCCCTTACACATTTTCTTCCCCGGTTCGGCGTTGCCGCAGCAGTGACCGGTGTCTTGAGCCTGTCCGGTTGCCAGACCTGGAACGCGCAGGACACCCTCCCGCCCACCTCCGGCGTGCAACCGCTCAAGGGCCTGGCGCAGAACGTTTCGGTGCGACGCAATGCCATGGGCATGCCGTTGATCGAAAGCAACAGCTTCCACGACGCACTGTTCACCCTCGGTTACGTGCATGCCAGCGACCGCATCAACCAGATGGTCACCCTGCGCCTGCTGGCCCAGGGGCGCCTGGCGGAAATGTCCGGCGCCTCGATGCTCGACGCCGACCGCTACATGCGCGCGGTCAACCTGAAGAAAAGCGCCGACGAGCTGTACAAGGCCTCGTCGCCACGCCTCAAGCGCTTCTTCGAAGTCTATGCGCGGGGCGTCAACGCCTACCTGTTCCGCTATGCCGACAAACTGCCGGGTGATCTCGCTTCCAGCGGCTACAAGCCGGAATACTGGAAACCGGAGGATTCGGCGCTGATGTTCGCGTTGCTGAACTTCAGCCAGTCGGCCAACCTGCCGGAAGAGATTGCCTCGCTGGTGCTGGCGCAAACCGTGAGCAGCGACAAACTCGCCTGGCTGACCCCGTCCGCACCGGATGAAAACCTGCCACTGGCCGAGGCTGACAAGCTGCAAGGCCTCAAGCTCAACGGGCAGATTCCCGGCCTGACGGAGCTGAGCAACGCCAGCCAACAACTGGCCGCGGTGAATCTGCTGGGTGCCAGCACCTCGAACAACTGGGCCATCGCCCCGCAACGCAGCCGCAGCGGCAAGAGCATTCTCGCCAGCGGTGCCCATGGCCCACTGGCAGCGCCGTCGCTGTGGACTTTCGTGCAGATCCGCGCGCCGAAATATCAGGCCGCCGGTGTCACCGTCGCCGGTTTGCCGATGGTCCTCGGTGGTTTCAACGGCAAAGTGGCGTGGAGCGCCACCAGCGTGCTCGGCGACAATCAGGACCTGTTCCTGGAAAAAATCCGCCGTCAGGGCAACAGCCTGACCTATGAGGTCAACGGCAAATGGCAGCCGCTGGGCGTGCGCAACGAAACCTATTTCGTCAAAGGCCAGCGACCGATTCGCGAAGCGGTGTACGAAACCCGCCACGGTGCGCTGCTCAACAGTGCTCAGGCCCTACAGGGCAACGGTTTTAGCCTGGCCCTGCAAACCCCGAGCTTCACCGACGACAAATCGCTGGACGCATTTTTCGACCTGACCCGTGCGCAGAACGTTGAACGCGCGTCAGACGCCAGCCGCGAGATCCGTGCGATCGCCCTGAACATGGTGTTCGCCGACGCCAGCAATATTGGCTGGCAAGTCACCGGACGTTTCCCCAACCGTCGCGAAGGCGAAGGCCTGCTGCCATCGCCGGGCTGGGAAGGTCGCTACGACTGGGACGGTTACGCCGACCCGATGTTGCATCCGTACGATCAGGACCCGACCCAGGGCTGGCTCGGCACCGCCAACCAGCGGGTCATTCCTCACGGCTACGGCATGCAGTTGTCCAATTCCTGGGCGGCGCCGGAACGCGGCGAACGTCTGGCCGAACTGGCCGGCAGCGGCAAACAGGACAGTCGCAGCGTGATCGCCATGCAGTACGACCAAACCACGACGTTTGCCGCCAAGCTGAAGAAAATGTTCGAAGCGCCGGGCATGAAGCAGCCGCTGAAACAGGCCATCGACGCCCTGCCGGAAGCCGATCGCAGCAAGGCCCGCGAAGCGTTTACCCGTTTGATGGCGTTCGACGGCAAGCTCAGCCCGACGTCGGCGGATGCGGCGATCTATGAACTGTTCCTGCAAGAAAGCATGAAGCAGATCTTCCTCGACGAACTTGGCCCCGAGTCGAGCGCGGCGTGGAAAGCCTTTATTGCCAATGGCGACTTGTCCTACGCGGCGCAGGCCGATCACCTGCTCGGACGCGAAGACAGCCCGTTCTGGGATGACATCCGCACGCCGCAGAAAGAAGACAAAGCCGTGATTCTGGCGCGCAGTCTGGCGGCGGCGATCAGTGCCGGCGACAGTCAGTTGGGCGGCGACCGCAAGGCCTGGCAGTGGGGCAAACTGCATGGCTATACATGGAAAAACGCCAACGGTCAGACCGTTCGCGGCCCGCTGGCGGCTGGCGGCGATCACACCACGCTCAATACCTCGGCGTTTGCCTGGGGTCAGGATTTCAATACCACCCGTGCGCCGTCGATGCGTTTCATCGTCGACTTCAGCCAGAGCGAGCCGCTGATGGGGCAGAACGGCACCGGCCAGTCCGGCAACCCGGCCAGCCCGAACTACCTCAACGGCATCGACGCCTGGCTCAAGGGCCAGTACATCGGCTTGCCGCTGCAGCCGCAGAACTTTGACCGGGTGTATGGCAAGACGCGCTTGACCCTGACGCCGGGCAAGTAAGGCACAGATCAAAAGCCCCTCACCCTAACCCTCTCCCAAGGGAGAGGGGACCGACGGAGTTGTTCTTTCGCAATACACCGACCTGAACCGTCGCGCCGAATCCATAATCGACGCGGACTTTCAGGCCGATGAAGCTCGCCAGACACCTCGGTCGGCTCCCTCTCCCTCCGGGAGAGGGCTGGGGTGAGGGAGCTTTGAAAATCGATAGAACTTCCAGACTCGCGCCAACCTCATAGCTAACAAGCCCTCCATTCTGGTAACGACATGGACCTTGTTATCGCCCGCCCCGAAGGTTTGTATTGCCCTGCCGGGGATTTCTATATTGATCCGTGGCGCCCGGTCGAGCGCTCGGTGATCACCCATGCCCACGGCGATCACGCCCGTGGCGGCAATCAGCATTACCTTGCCAGCAGCGCCAGCGAAGGGATTTTGCGTGCGCGTCTGGGTCAGGACATCAACCTGCAAACCCTCGCCTACGGCCAGCGGCTGACCCACCACGGGGTGACCTTGAGTTTCCATCCCGCCGGGCACGTGCTCGGTTCGGCGCAGGTACGCCTGGAGTACGGCGGCGAAGTCTGGGTCGCGTCGGGGGATTACAAGATCGAACCCGATGGCACCTGCGCGCCGTTCGAACCGGTGCGCTGCCACACCTTCATCACCGAATCGACTTTCGGCCTGCCAATCTATCGCTGGCAGCCACAGGCGCAGGTGTTCAACGAGATCAACCAGTGGTGGCAGGCGAACATTGCGGCGGGCAAGGCCAGCGTGCTGTTCTGCTATTCGTTCGGCAAGGCTCAGCGGATTCTGCACGGCATCGACGCCAGTCTCGGCCCGATCCTCAGTCACGGTGCAGTCGAGCCGCTGAATCGGGTCTACCGCGAGGCCGGCGTGTACCTGCCGCCGACGATCTACGCCGGTGATGTGAAGAAGTCCGACCCGATCATGCGCCGGGCGCTGGTCATCGCCCCGCCCTCGGCGGGCGGCAGTACCTGGATGCGCCGCTTCGGTGATTTCAGCGATGCGTTTGCCAGCGGCTGGATGCGTTTGCGCGGCACCCGCCGGCGGCGCGGTGTGGATCGCGGTTTCGTGTTGTCGGATCACGCCGACTGGCCCGGCCTGCTCTGGGCCATCGAACAGACCGGCGCCGAACGGGTGATGGTCACCCACGGTTCGATCGGCGTGCTGGTGCGCCATCTGCGTGAGAAAGGTCTGGATGCGCAGGGGTTCAACACCGAATACGGCGACGATGAAGAGGAAAACATCGCCGCCGAACCTGTGATCGCCGAGGTGCAAGCATGAAAGCCTTCGCCGAGTTGTATGCCGAACTCGACGCCACCACGTCCAGCAACGCCAAACTGGCCGCCATGCAAGCCTATTTCGCCCAGGCTGCACCGCAGGATGCGGCGTGGGCGGTGTACTTTCTGTCCGGCGGGCGCCCACGCCAACTGGTGCCAGTGCGGATCCTGCGCGAACTGGCCGTCGAGGTCTCGGGGCTGGAGCCGTGGCTGTTCGAGGAAAGTTATCAAGCGGTCGGCGATCTGGCGGAAACCATTTCCCTGGTGCTGCCGGAAAATCTGCACAGCTCCGAGGCCGGCCTTGCCGAATGGATTGAAGACAAACTGCTGCCGCTGCGTGGTGAAACCCCTGAATACCTGGGCCACCAGTTGCCTGCACTGTGGGCGCAACTGGATCGGCCAAGCCTGATGCTGTGCATCAAGTTGATCACCGGCAGCTTCCGCGTCGGCGTGTCGAAACTGTTGGTCACTCGCGCATTGGCGTCGATGGCAGGCCTCGACAGCAAACGCGTGGCGCAGCGGCTGGTGGGGTACACCGACCTTTCGAACCGGCCGAATGCCGCGAGCTATTTGAAACTGATCGCTCCAGAGTCAGCCGACGAACACGCGCAACGTGGCGGTCAGCCCTACCCGTTTTTCCTCGCGCATGCCTTGTCGCAACCAGTGGAGGAATTTGAAGCACTGCTGGGGCCGGCGAACAACTGGCAGGTGGAATGGAAGTGGGATGGCATCCGTGCGCAGGTGGTCAAGCGCGAAGGTCGGCTGTGGGTCTGGTCGCGGGGTGAAGAGCTGGTGACCGAACGCTTCCCCGAATTCGATACCTTGATCCACTCGTTACCCGACGGCACGGTGATCGACGGCGAAATCGTGGTCTGGAAAAGCACCCATCCGAGCACCGCAGACGCCTTCGATCCGCAATCGAGCGCACCGCCGGCGGTGCAACCGTTCGCGCTGCTGCAGCAACGCATCGGGCGTAAAACCCTCGACAAGAAAATCCTCGAAGAAGTGCCGGTGGTGGTGCTCGCCTACGACTTGCTGGAGTGGCAGGGCGAAGACTGGCGCAACCGTCCGCAGGTGGAACGGCGGGCGCAACTGGAGCAAGTCATCGCGCACGGTAACAACCCGGTGTTACTGGCCTCACCGATTCTGACCGGCAGCGACTGGTTCGATCTGGCCCGCCAGCGCGAAGCCTCGCGGCGACTGGGGGTCGAGGGCATGATGCTCAAGGCCCGCGACGCCCTGTATGGCGTGGGCCGGACCAAGGACATGGGCGTGTGGTGGAAGTGGAAGGTTGACCCATTCAGCGTCGATGCGGTGTTGATCTATGCCCAGCGCGGACATGGCCGGCGCGCCAGTCTGTACAGCGATTACACCTTCGCCGTGTGGGACGGCCCGCCGGAGTCCAGCCAACGCGCGCTGGTGCCGTTCGCCAAGGCCTATTCGGGGCTGACCGACGAAGAGATGCGCCAGGTCGACAGCATTGTGCGCAAGACCACCGTGGAAAAATTCGGCCCGGTCAGTAGCGTCAAACCGAGTCTGGTGTTCGAACTGGGTTTCGAAGGCATCGCCCTGTCGCGACGGCACAAGAGCGGGATCGCCGTGCGTTTTCCAAGGATGCTGCGCTGGCGGCAGGACAAGACGGTCGATGAGGCGGACAGTCTGGCGACGTTGCAGGATTTGCTGGCCTGACCGGGTTTCCCGGGACACTGATCACAATTAACTGAGTGAACTCCCTGTGGCGAGGGAGCTTGCTCCCGCTCGACTGCGCAGCAGTCGCAAAAAATGCGGTCTGTCTGAAAATCCTGGGGAGTGCTTCGCCCTCCAGCGGGAGCAAGCTCCCTCGCCACAATGGCTCATCCCATCGATTAAAAATGCATGCATCGACCCAATATGGTGCAGCCTTCAACAGCCGCCCATTCCCGTGCACCAATCCCTCTCAGCGCTCCCCTCTCCAACCTTTTAAAACACTTGTTCGGGACTCTGGTTCGGAAATTGCTACTTTCTATAGGTCGTACGCGTTGCAGTAACAATAATTCTGCGCCACAAGCGCTCATATTGGTTCTTAGGGATTGAATAATGAAAAAAGCATTGCTGACCCTTTCTGCACTGGCGTTGTGCATGGCTGCCGGCTCCGCGCTGGCCAAGGAATACAAAGAGCTGCGTTTTGGCGTTGATCCTTCCTACGCACCGTTCGAGTCGAAAGCGGCTGACGGCAGCCTGGTGGGCTTCGACATCGATCTGGGCAACGCGATCTGCGCCGAGCTGAAGGTCAAGTGCAAATGGGTTGAAAGCGACTTCGACGGCATGATTCCGGGCCTCAACGCCAACAAATTCGACGGCGTGATCTCGTCGATGACCGTGACCCCGGCCCGTGAAAAGGCGATCGACTTCTCCAGCGAGCTGTTCTCCGGCCCGACTTCCTACGTGTTCAAGAAGGGCTCCGGCCTGAGCGATGACGTCGCTTCCCTCAAAGGCAAGTCCGTCGGTTACGAGCAAGGCACCATCCAGGAGGCCTACGCCAAGGCCGTATTGGAGAAGGCCGGGGTGAAAATCCAGGCGTATGCCAACCAGGATCAGGTCTACGCCGACCTGAAAAACGGCCGCCTCGACGCCTCGATCCAGGACATGCTGCAAGCCGAACTGGGCTTTTTGAAGTCGCCGGATGGCGCCAACTACGAAGTCAGCAAGCCGGTCGACAGCGAATTGCTGCCAGCCAAAACCGCTGTCGGTATTAAGAAAGGTAACAAAGAGCTGAAGGCGCTTTTAGATAAAGGTATCAAAGCGTTACACGATGACGGCAAATACGCCGAGATTCAAAAGAAACACTTTGGCGATCTGAATCTGTACAGCGGTAAATAATGCCCTGGCGCCCATCACTCGATGGGCGCCTTTTCCATCCGCTCAGGTTGCTGATTTATGTTCGAAAACCTCTTACAAAATCTGGGGCTCTCCGCCTTCAGCCTCAAGGGCTTCGGTCCGTTGCTGTTGGAAGGCACCTGGATGACCATCAAATTGTCGGCGTTGTCGCTGCTGGTGGCCGTGTTGCTCGGCCTCTTGGGCGCCAGTGCCAAACTGTCGAAATCCAAACTGCTGCGCCTGCCTGCCCAGCTCTACACCACGCTGATTCGCGGGGTGCCGGATCTGGTGCTGATGCTGTTGATCTTCTACAGCCTGCAAACCTGGCTGACCGCCCTGACCGATGTCATGGAGTGGGACTACATCGAGATCGACTCCTTCACTGCCGGGGTGATCACCCTGGGCTTCATCTATGGCGCGTATTTCACCGAAACCTTCCGTGGGGCGATCCTCGCCGTACCGCGCGGTCAGGTCGAAGCGGCCACCGCCTACGGCCTCAAACGTGGCCAGCGTTTTCGCTTCGTGGTGTTCCCGCAAATGATGCGCTTCGCCCTGCCGGGCATCGGCAACAACTGGATGGTGATGCTCAAGGCCACCGCACTGGTGTCGATCATCGGTCTGGCCGATCTGGTCAAAGCCGCGCAGGACGCCGGTAAAAGCACCTATCAACTGTTCTACTTCCTGGTACTCGCCGCCTTGATCTATCTGCTGATCACCAGTGCTTCGAACGTCATCCTGCGCTGGCTCGAGCGTCGTTACGCCGCCGGTGCCCGGGAGGCCGTACGATGATCGAACTCCTGCAGGAATACTGGAAACCCTTCCTTTATACCGACGGCAACAACATCACCGGTCTGGCGATGACCATGTGGCTGCTCAGCGCCTCGATCTTCATCGGTTTTCTGGTGTCGATCCCGCTGTCGATTGCCCGGGTCTCGCCGCATTTCTATGTGCGCTGGCCGGTGCAGTTCTACACCTACCTGTTCCGTGGCACGCCGCTCTACATCCAGTTGCTGATCTGCTACACCGGGATTTACAGCCTGGCCGCCGTGCGTGCGCAGCCGTTGCTCGACAGTTTCTTTCGCGATGCGATGAACTGCACGATCCTCGCGTTCGCCCTGAACACCTGCGCCTACACCACGGAGATTTTCGCCGGGGCGATCCGCAGCATGAACCACGGTGAAGTCGAAGCGGCCAAGGCCTACGGTCTGACCGGCTGGAAGCTGTACGCTTACGTGATCATGCCTTCGGCGCTGCGCCGGTCGTTGCCGTATTACAGCAACGAAGTGATCCTGATGCTGCACTCGACCACCGTGGCCTTCACCGCGACCATCCCCGACATCCTGAAAGTTGCGCGGGACGCCAACTCGGCGACCTACCTGACCTTCCAGTCGTTCGGCATCGCCGCGCTGATCTACCTGACCATTACCTTTGCGCTGGTCGGCCTGTTCCGCCTTGCCGAACGCCGATGGCTGGCCTTCCTCGGGCCGACCCACTAGGAAAACCTGTAATGCGACACCAGATCCATGACCTGTTGGCCCCGGTGCCGGGGACCGCACGACAGATCCACAGCTTCCACTTCGGCCCGGAACAGGCCCAAGGCAAGATCTACATCCAGTCCTCGCTGCATGCCGACGAAATGCCCGGCATGCTCGTGGCCTGGCACCTCAAGCAGCGCCTGACGGAGCTGGAAGCCGCCGGGCGCCTGCGCAGTCAGATCGTGCTGGTACCGGTGGCCAATCCGGTTGGCCTCGAACAAGTGCTGATGGACGTACCGCTGGGCCGTTATGAGATGGAAAGCGGGCAGAATTTCAATCGCTGGTTCGTCGACCTCAGCGAAGAAATCGGCAACGACATCGAAGGCAAGCTGAGCGACGACCCGCAACGCAACCTTGAGCTGATCCGCGCCAGCCTGCGCAACGCGCTCGCCCGGCAAATGCCCGGCACGCAGCTGCAATCCCAGCGCCTGACCCTGCAACGGCTGGCGTGCGATGCCGACATGGTGCTGGACCTGCACTGCGATTTCGAATCCGTGGTTCACCTCTACACCACCCCCGAGGCGTGGCCGCAGGTCGAGCCGCTGGCGCGTTACATCGAGGCGCAGGCCAGTCTGCTGGCCACCGACTCCGGCGGCCAGTCGTTCGACGAATGCTTCACCCTGCTGTGGTGGCAACTGCAGGAGCGTTTTGGCGAACACTTCGAGATTCCGCTGGGCAGTTTTTCGGTGACCGTGGAGTTGCGCGGCCAAGGTGACGTCAATCACCCAATGGCCAGCCGTGACTGCCAAGCCTTGATCGATTACCTGATCCAGTTCGATGCGATCGTCGGCGAGACCAAGCCGCAGCCGCCCCTGCCCTTCCCCGCCACGCCGCTGGCCGGCGTCGAACCGGTGACCACGCCGGTGGGCGGCTTGCTGGTGTACACCGCCACGCCCGGGCAATACCTGCAAGCCGGGCAACAGATTGCCGAAATCATCGACCCGATCCACGACCGGGTCACCCCCATTCATTGCACTGCCGCCGGCCTGCTGTACGCCCGCTCGCTGCGGCGCATGGCCACTGCCGGCATGGTGATCGCCCACGTGGCGGGCGCCGAAGCCTATCGCAGCGGCTACCTACTTTCGCCTTGAGGATGTCTGTCCCATGTACAAATTGACGGTTGAAGGTCTGCACAAAAGTTATGGCGACCATCAGGTACTCAAAGGCGTTTCGCTCAAGGCCAAGACCGGCGACGTGATCAGCCTGATCGGCGCCAGCGGCTCGGGCAAAAGCACCTTTTTGCGCTGCATCAACTTCCTCGAACAACCCAACGATGGCGCCATGAGCCTCGACGGCCAGGCGATCCGCATGGTCACCGACCGCCACGGCATGCACGTCGCCGATCCGAATGAACTGCAACGCCTGCGCACGCGCCTGGCGATGGTCTTTCAGCACTTCAACCTGTGGAGCCACATGACCGTGCTGGAAAACATCACCATGGCCCCGCGCCGGGTGCTGGGTTGCAGCAAGCAGGAAGCCGAAGACCGCGCCCGCCGTTATCTGGATAAAGTGGGCCTGCCGGCGCGGGTTGCCGATCAGTACCCGGCGTTTCTCTCCGGCGGCCAGCAACAGCGCGTGGCGATTGCCCGGGCGCTGGCGATGGAGCCGGAAGTGATGCTGTTCGACGAACCGACCTCGGCACTCGACCCGGAGCTGGTGGGTGAGGTGCTGCGGGTGATTCAGGGGCTAGCCGAGGAAGGCCGGACGATGATCATGGTGACCCATGAAATGAGCTTTGCCCGCAAAGTCTCCAGCCAGGTGTTGTTCCTCCATCAAGGCCTGGTGGAAGAAGAAGGCGCGCCGGAAGACGTGCTGGGCAATCCGAAGAGCGAACGGCTGAAGCAGTTCCTCAGCGGGAACCTCAAGTAACCGCGGATCCTCTGTAGGAGCTGCCGCAGGCTGCGATCTTTTGATGTTGCTTTTCAAGATCAAAAGATCGCAGCCTGCGGCAGCTCCTACAGGGGATTGCGGCGTGATTAAACCTTTCGCCAGTCGGCGCGGTCACTGAAGGAACACTTTCAGAGCGCACGCCGCCGGTATGCCGACCTCCACCGACTTCGCAAAACTCTGGTTCAGCGCACGCAACTGGAAGCCGTTCGCCTTTCAAAAGCAGGTGTGGGCCGCCGTCAAACAAGGTCAGTCGGGGTTGCTCCACGCCAGCACCGGCGCCGGTAAAACCTATGCAGTGTGGTTCGCCGCGCTCAATCGCTTCGCCCGTTCAGCCGCGCCCGCAGCCACGACCAGCAAACGCAAACCCCAGAGCGAACCGCTGACCGTGCTGTGGATCACGCCGATGCGCGCCCTCGCCGCCGACACCGCGCGCGCCTTGCAAGCGCCGGTCACTGATTTACAGATTCCATGGAGCATCGGCCTGCGCACCGGCGACACCAGCAGCGCCGAACGTGCGCGTCAGGGCCGACGCCTGCCGACCACGCTGATCACCACCCCGGAAAGCCTGACCCTGCTGCTGGCCCGTGCCGATGCGAAAACCGCGCTGTCGAGCCTGCGCATGATCGTCGTCGATGAATGGCATGAATTGCTCGGCAACAAACGCGGCGTACAGCTGCAACTGGCCCTCGCCCGCCTGCGCCACTGGCAACCCGAGCTGATCGTCTGGGGCGTGTCCGCCACCCTCGGTAATCAAGCCCACGCCGAACAGGTGCTGATCACACAGGGTGGCGGTATCAGCGTGCAGGGCCAGAGCGAAAAATCACTCAAGGTCGACACCTTGATCCCACCGGCCATCGAGCGTTTTCCGTGGGCCGGGCACATCGGTCTGAAGATGCTGCCGCAGGTTGTTGCCGAACTGGACGCCTGCGCCAGCAGCCTGGTGTTCACCAATACCCGCGCACAATCGGAAATCTGGTATCAGGCGCTGCTCGAGGCGCGGCCGGACTGGGCCGGGCTGATCGCGTTGCACCACAGCTCACTGTCCCGCGAGACCCGCGACTGGGTCGAGCAAGCGTTGAAGGACGGGCAGTTGAAAGCCGTGGTCTGCACGTCGAGCCTGGATCTGGGCGTGGACTTTCTGCCAGTGGAACGGGTGCTGCAAATCGGCTCGGCGAAAGGCGTGGCGCGGTTGATGCAACGCGCCGGGCGCTCCGGTCACGCGCCTGGGCGCACCTCGCGAGTGACGCTGGTGCCGACCCACAGCCTGGAACTGATCGAAGCCGCTGCCGCAGGCGACGCCGTGGCGCAACGACTCATCGAACCGCGTCTGTCGCCGCACAAACCGCTCGATGTGCTGGTGCAGCATCTGGTCAGCATGGCGCTGGGCGGTGGCTTTATACCCGAAGAGCTGTACGAGGAAGTCCGTGGTGCCTGGGCCTATCGTGACCTCACGCTGGCGGATTGGGCCTGGGCGCTGGCTTTCGTACGTCATGGCGGGATGTCGCTGACGGCCTATCCGGATTACCGCCGGGTCGAACCGGATGAACACGGCGTCTGGCGTGTACCCGATGCGCGATTGGCGCGCCGGCATCGCATGAGCATCGGCACCATCGTCAGCGACGCGAGCATCAATCTGAAATTCTGGAGCAAGGGTGGTGGTGGCAAGCAGTTGGGCAGTGTCGAGGAAGGTTTTATCGCGCGGCTGAAACCGGGTGACGGCTTTCTCTTTGCCGGGCGTTTGCTGGAATTGGTGCGAGTGGAGAACATGACCGCGTACGTCAAACGCAGCACCGCGAAAAAAGCCGCCGTGCCGCGCTGGAATGGTGGGCGTATGCCGCTTTCCAACGAACTGGCCGCCGCCGTGGTCAGCCGCTTCACGGCGGCGGCGCGCGGTGAGTTCGTCGGCCCGGAAATGCAGGCGCTCCAACCGTTGCTGCAAACCCAGGCGCGCTGGTCGGGTCTGCCCACCTCTGACAGTCTGTTGGCGGAGGTACTGAAATCCCGCGAGGGCTGGCACCTTTTCCTCTACCCGTTTGCCGGGCGCCAAGTGCATCTGGGGCTCGCCAGCCTGTTGGCGTGGCGTGTGAGTCAGCGCCAGCCGCTGACGTTCTCGATTGCGGTCAATGATTATGGGCTGGAGTTGCTCAGCGCCACGCCGGTCGATTGGGCCGGGCAATTCGATGCGGCACTGCTCAGCCCCGAGCATCTGTTGCGCGACGTGCTGGCCAGCCTCAATGCCGGAGAACTGGCGCTGCGGCGCTTTCGCGAAATCGCCCGGATTGCCGGGCTAGTGTTCGCCGGCTATCCCGGCGCGCCGAAAAGCACCCGTCAGGTACAGGCCTCCAGCGGGTTGTTCTTCGAGGTGTTCAAGCAATACGACGCCGACAATCTGCTGCTGGCCCAGGCCGGGGAAGAAGTCCTACGGGAAGAACTGGATATTCGTCGCCTGGAACAGACACTGGAGCGGATCAACCGGATGAAACTGGACATGCACCTGATCAAACGTCCTACACCGCTGGGCTTTCCGCTGCTGGTAGAGCGCATGCGCGAAAGCATGAGTTCGGAAAAACTCGCCGACCGCATCCGACGCATGGTCGGCGATCTGGAGAAATCCGCCGACAAGGGTCAAGCCTCATGAGTGCAGCCTATCCGGTACGGCTGGCCGGCGAAGAACTTTGGCTGCTGCCGGAAAAGGCCCTGTACTGGCCGGCGCAGCAAGCGCTGTTGATCGCCGATGTGCATTTCGGCAAGGCTGCTGCCTATCGCAGCCTCGGCCAGCCAGTGCCGCAAGGCACCACGACGGCGAATATCGAAGTGCTCGACCGCCTGCTGGCGAAACTGCCCTGTCGGCAGCTGATTTTCCTCGGCGACTTTCTGCACGGCCCCGGTTCGCATGCGACGGGCACACTGAATGCCTTGGCCGAATGGCGCGCACGTCACGCCGATCTGCCGATGACGCTGATTCGTGGCAACCACGACAAACGTGCCGGGGATCCGCCCCTATCGTTGCATATCAGGGTAGTACCGGAACCGCTGCTGCTCGGGCCGTTTGCCCTGCAACACGAACCCGACCCGCATCCCGAACGGCATGTGCTGGCCGGGCACGTGCACCCGGTCTATCGGCTTAACGGCAAGGGGCGTCAGAGTCTGCGCCTGGCGTGTTTCCGGCTGGGCGAACGTTTGAGCCTGTTGCCGGCGTTTGGCGCGTTTACCGGCGGCTATCCGGTGGAGAAAGACCACGCCTGCAGGATTTTCGTCATCGGCGACGAGGAAATATGGCCAGTCAGCTGAGGTCTTTGGCAAACCTCAGCTGACTGGCCATTCATGGGATAGCGGCGGCTCAGGCCACTGGCGCGGGTGGTGGCTCGTCCGGCAGCGTTGGCTCGCCCGGTTCGGTCGGTTGTTCGTTGGGGGTGTCGGGATCAGGCTGACCGGGAATCCCGCCGGCCATGTTCAGCGGGTGGGCCAACAAGGACCAGGCCAAAACGCCAACCTGATTGGGCTCAAGCCTTGCCAGTTCGGCGGTGATATGCGGATCGATCTTCATGGAACCCTCCTCGGCGAAGGCCCGCTTTGGCAGAAGCAAAAACGGGCAGTACACCCCATAGAGTGTCTGCCCGCCAAAGAATTCCCGCGAACTGCCGGATGGATCAGGTACGCGGCAGGGTCACGCCACGCTGGCCCTGATATTTGCCGCCGCGATCCTTGTACGAAACTTCGCATTGCTCGTCGGATTCGAGGAACAGCATCTGCGCCACGCCCTCGTTGGCGTAGATTTTCGCCGGCAGGTTGGTGGTGTTGGAGAACTCCAGCGTCACGTGGCCTTCCCACTCAGGCTCGAGCGGGGTGACGTTAACGATGATGCCGCAGCGCGCGTAGGTGCTTTTACCCAGGCAGATGGTCAATACGTTGCGCGGAATGCGGAAGTATTCGACGGTGCTGGCGAGGGCGAAGGAGTTCGGCGGAATGATGCAGACATCGCTGTGAATGTCGACGAAGCTGCCGGCATCGAAGTTCTTCGGATCGACGATCGCCGAATTGATGTTGGTGAACACCTTGAAATGGTTGGTGCAGCGCACATCGTAGCCGTAGCTCGACACACCGTAGGAAATCACACGGCTGTCGTCGCTGCCGCGCACCTGGCGCTCGACGAAGGGCTCGATCATGCCGTGTTCCTGCGCCATGCGGCGAATCCACTTGTCCGATTTGATGCTCATGGCGGGTGTCCTGAATAGCGAGGTGGAAAAAATCTGTCCGGCATCTTACCGGGCGCGCCGCCGGGTTCAAAGTCCGCGCTGCAATTCTCGCCGAACACCCTGGAAATACAGGCCCTGGCGACGAACCGTCACACCGTCGATCCCTAAAACAGAGAAACCTTCGCAAGAAACATTGGCACGTTCCGGAAAAAGGGTTAAGGTGGCGCCACTGTGTTGCTTGTGTCACTGAGAATCTCTACACGATATGTTGAATTTCGATCCAACCATCTACAAGAATTATTCCTGCTCTTTGCACTCAGTCTCGGACAGGCTTCTTCCAGAGTCGCAGTTATCATAGTTCAACGATATACACCATGACTAATCG
>NZ_JBIVMY010000003.1:291134-318011 GCF_044753325.1 Pseudomonas sp. NPDC088414
AAAAGGCTTCGGCTTCATCACTCCCCAATCCGGTGACGACCTGTTCGTTCACTTCAAAGCTATCCAATCCGACGGCTTCAAAAGCCTGAAAGAAGGCCAACAGGTTTCTTTCATCGCTACCCGCGGTCAGAAAGGCATGCAAGCTGAAGAAGTACAAGTTATCTAACTTGTAGCGTCTTTAGAAAAGAGCCCCGCCCTCAAAAGCGGGGCTTTTTTGTGGGCGCGTGTTTTTCAAGCGCAAAAAAAATCGCAGCCTTCGACAGCCCTCCTGTAGGAGCTGCCGCAGACTGCGATCTTTTGTTTGCGCCTTACCAGGCCACGCCAAACCCTGCGGTATAGCGGGTCTTGTTCAAATCTGCGTCCTTGGTACCACTGATGATGTCGCGTTCGGCCTTGAGGTTGAGCGAGGCCCAGTCGGTGACCTTGTAGCGCAAGCCCATCTCGGCATCCAGCGCGTAGTTGGCTACGTCAGACAGCGGCTTGCCCAGTTCGCCATTGGTGAAGAACTCGACTTTTTTTCCGATCAGGTAACGGTTGTAATCCCACTTCATGGCGACCGAGTAGAAGTTGTCCTTGCCGCCATCGCTGTACTCGTAATCGGTGCGGTTGAGCAGCGAGCCGAGCGAGAACGCGCCCAGTTCGTCATCCCAGAACTGGTAACCCGGACCGGTACCGACCACACGCTGACGCGACAGCTCTTCAACGTAGTCACGCTTGTAGTTCAGGCGACCCTGCCAGAACCACTTGTCAGTCAGGAAGCGGTCGAGTGCGTATTCGGCGCGCCAGTTATTGGTGGTGACCTGCTCGTCCTGCACTTCGCGGTTGTATTCGCCCTCGGCGGTGTGCCTCCAGCGGCCATGGCGCGCGGTGGTCTTGAAGTCGATGTCGTAGTCGTCGGTATCCTTTTCCGCACGCTGATAATCCAGCGCCAGGCCAACGTTACCCTTCCACACCAGATCCTCGACCACCGGTTTCGGCTTGAGAATCTGCTGAATGCTCGCCAGCTCCACGGTTTTCGGCGCTTCGCCGTTGGCCAAGGTGACCTTGCCATCATCGGCAGCGGTCAGCGACTTGGCTTTTTCACCGTTGTAGGCGTCCTGTTTGACCAGCAGCTCCTGATCGCTTTGCAGGGTCTTGACCTCTTTCCAGTCGATGCTGACCGCACCAGCATACTGGGTCTGGATCAGCAATTTGCCGCCATCGAAAACGGAAATCTTGCCGCTCAACTTGTCACCGTTTTTCAACCAGACGGTATCGGCAAGCAGCGGCGTGGAGGCACTGAAGACAGCAAGGCACAGCAAGGTTCTGGACAACATAAGCGGATCGAGGGCTCAAGTTTGCGAAAAAGGTCGGCATTATCCGTGGGAATAAGACCCTGACAAGGACTGACCGGGCGATTTCCATTGAGTTCATTTCTCATCTGGCCAACGAGCGATTACGCTTGAGCCCATCGACCCGACAGATGTTCAGGAATCGCGCAGGTGAAAGAGCCGAACCATCCCGATGAAAGCGAGGCGCAAATCCGACGCACGGCGCTTTATTCGACCCTTGCCCAGGTACCTGAAGGCAAGGTGGTCAGCTATGGTCAGTTGGCTGAACTCGCAGGCCTGGGGCGCGCCGCCCGCTGGGTCGGTCGGACCCTGAGCCAATTACCCGGCGATACCAAACTGCCGTGGCACCGGGTACTGGGTGCCGGCGGTCGGATCAGCCTGCCGCTGGGCAGCCCCTCGGGGGACGAACAACGGGCACGATTACGCTCTGAAGGCGTCACCGTCCTGAACAATCGTGTGGATATTCAGCGCCATGGCTGGCGTCCGGTAGAGCACAGCGGTTAGAGTGCGCGCTTTGTTTTCGCAATCTTGAGGCAGACTTCAGCCCATGCCCCGTAAAACCTGGCGCGCCGCGCTCGCCGCCTATGCCAGTCCCTCGACGCTCGTGCTGTTGTTGCTCGGTTTTGCTGCCGGCCTGCCGTACATGCTGGTGTTTTCGACGCTTTCCGTCTGGCTGCGTGAGGCCGGCGTTGCCCGTGAAACCATCGGCTACGCCAGCCTGATCGGCCTGGCCTACGCCTTCAAATGGGTCTGGTCACCGCTGCTCGACCAATGGCGCCTGCCTTTATTGGGCAAGTTGGGCCGCCGCCGTTCGTGGCTGGTGCTCTCGCAAACCCTGGTGATTCTGGGCCTGATCGGCATGGGCTTCTGTGACCCGCAGAAACACCTGTCCTGGCTGATTGCGATTGCCGTTATCGTCGCTTTCGCCTCCGCCACCCAAGACATCGCGGTCGACGCCTATCGCCTGGAAATCGCCGACGACAGCCGGCAGGCTGCGCTGGCGGCCAGTTACATGTCCGGCTATCGCGTCGCCGCCCTGTTGGCCACGGCGGGCGCACTGTTCTTCGCCGAAGGCTTCGGCTCCACCGGCTTCAACTATCAACATTCGGCCTGGACCGGCACCTACGCCCTGTTCGGCGTGTTGATGGTCCCTGCCCTGCTGACTTCGCTGCTGATGCGCGAGCCGCCGGTGCCGTTGCGCACGCAGCTGCAGGCCGGTCGCTACAGCTTTGTGCATCAACTGGCCTCGGTATTCGTGCTGATCGTGCTGTTGGTGTCAGTTCCGGCGATGTTTACCCAGCTGTACAACACCGATTTCGCCAGCGTGTTGTTCGGCAACATGAGCCCGCTCGACCTGCTGCTCGAAGACCGCGCCTTCCTGCGCGCCATTCTCTACACCCTGCTCACCGGTCTGTGCCTGTCGACCATGGGCCGTCGCGGCCTGGCCCCGGTGCTGACGCCGGTCAACGATTTCATCCTGCGCTACCGCTGGCAGGCATTGTTGTTGCTCGGGTTGATCGCCACCTACCGGATGTCCGACACGGTGATGGGCGTGATGGCCAACGTGTTCTACATCGACCAGGGCTTCACCAAGGACCAGATCGCCAGCGTCAGCAAGATCTTTGGCCTGATCATGACCCTCGTCGGTGCCGGCATGGGTGGTCTGCTGATCGTGCGCTTCGGCATCCTGCCGATCCTGTTCATCGGTGGCGCGGCTTCGGCGGCAACCAATCTGCTGTTCGTGATGCTCGCCGATATGGGGCCGAACCTGAAGATGCTGGTGGTCACCATTTCCCTCGACAACTTCAGTTCAGGGCTTGCGACCTCGGCGTTCGTCGCCTACCTGTCGAGCCTGACCAACCTGAAGTTCTCGGCCACCCAGTACGCCCTGCTCAGTTCGATCATGCTGTTGCTGCCACGCCTGATGGGTGGCTATTCAGGGGTGATGGTCGAGAAGTTCGGCTACCACAGCTTCTTCATGATCACCGCACTGCTCGGCGTGCCGACACTGCTGCTGATCGCCCTGCACTGGTTCCAGGAAAATCGCCGTGCGGGCCCGACGCCAACGCCAGAGCCTGCACCAACCTCCGTCGTCGAAGAGTCGTAGGACATTTCAGCTACGGCGGGAGGATTCCCGCCGTAGCGCCTCACCGCCGAGCGCAATCCTGTACGTCGGCAAATCTCGCCGGTACACTGCTCCGTCATTTCCAGTCATAGCAACCGACAACGGCCAACCATGCGCACCAGTCAATTTTTGCTCGCCACACAGAAAGAAACGCCTTCCGATGCGGTCGTCGTCAGCCACCAGCTGATGCTGCGCGCCGGCATGATCCGCAAACTCGCTTCGGGCCTGTACACCTGGCTGCCGATGGGCTTGCGGGTAATGCGCAAGGTTGAAGCCATCGTTCGCGAAGAGATGAACGCTGCCGGCTCTCTTGAAGTGTTGATGCCGAGCACCCAACCGGCCGAGCTGTGGCAGGAATCGGGACGCTGGGAAGAATACGGCCCTGAGTTGCTGCGCATCAAAGACCGCCACGGTCGCGACTTCTGCGCGGGCCCGACCCACGAAGAAGTGATCACCGATCTGATGCGCAACGAGTTGAGCAGCTACAAACAGCTGCCGATCAACCTGTACCAGATCCAGACCAAATTCCGTGACGAAATCCGCCCACGCTTCGGTTTGATGCGCGGCCGCGAATTCATCATGAAGGACGCCTACTCGTTCCACGCCGATCAGGCTTCGCTGCAGGTCACCTACGACCGCATGCATCAGGCGTACTGCAACGTGTTCAGCCGTCTGGGCCTGAAATTCCGTCCGGTTGAAGCTGACAACGGCTCGATCGGTGGCGCCGGCTCCCACGAGTTCCACGTACTGGCCGAGTCCGGCGAAGACGACATCGTCTTCAGCAACGGCTCCGACTACGCGGCGAACATCGAGAAAGCCGAAGCCGTGCCACGCGAAACCTCGCGTCCAGCGCCGGCCGAAGAGCTGCGCCTGGTCGACACTCCAGACACCAAGACCATTGCCGCGCTGGTGGAAAAATTCAATCTGCCGATTGAAAAGACCATCAAGACCCTGATCGTCCACGCCGAAGAGCCAGGCAAGCTGATTGCCCTGATCATCCGTGGCGACCATGAGCTCAACGAAATCAAGGCTGCCAATCAGCCAGGCGTGGCCAGCCCGCTGGTCATGGCTTCCGATGCCGAACTGCGTGACGCCATTGGCGCCGGCGCCGGTTCGCTCGGCCCGCTGAATCTGCCGCTGCCGGTCATCATCGACCGCTCGGTCGAGCTGATGAGCGACTTCGGCATCGGTGCGAACATCGACGACAAGCACTACTTCGGCGTGAACTGGGAGCGCGATCTGCCGGTTCCAACCGTTGCCGACCTGCGTAACGTCGTGGCCGGTGACCCAAGCCCGGACGGCAAAGGCACCCTGGAAATCAAGCGCGGCATCGAAGTCGGGCACATCTTCCAGCTGGGCAACAAGTACAGCAAGGCGATGAAGTGCGAAGTGCTGGGCGAGAACGGCAAGCCGGTCACCCTGGAAATGGGTTGCTACGGTATCGGCGTATCCCGCGTGGTCGCTGCCGCCATCGAGCAGAACAACGACGAAAAAGGCATCATCTGGAGCGACACCCTGGCGCCGTTCCAGATCGCTCTGGTACCGCTGCGTTACGAAACCGAGCAGGTGCGCGAAGCCACTGACAAGCTGTACGCAGAACTGACGGCGGCCGGTTTCGAAGTGCTGCTGGACGATCGCGACAAGAAAACCAGCCCGGGCATCAAGTTCGCGGACATGGAGCTGATCGGCATTCCTCACCGGATCGTGGTCAGTGACCGCGGCCTCGCCGAAGGCAACCTGGAATACAAGAGCCGCACCGAGGCCGAAGCGCAAGCGCTGCCGGTCGCCGATGTGCTGTCCTTCCTTCAGGCCCGTATCCGCCGCTGAATCCAGATAGAGACCTCATGTTCAAGCGAAACACCTTGGGCCTCGGTGGTGCCGCCTTGTGCGGCGCCCTGCTGGTCAGCGGCTGTGCCAATCAGATGTCACAGCGCAGCGAGCACGAAGAGCGGGTCGAGCGCAAATTGCTCGATCACAGCCTGCAGATCGATGTCGGTGAGCCCAAGGAGCTCGAGCTGCCGCAGCGTCGCGTGAAAATCAACGAACAGAAGACCTTCGAAGTCACCGAGTTCGAAGTCACCCGTCGTTACGATCGCTACACGCCTTATCAGCCCTGGCGCGAAATCTACGAGATCCCGCTGGGCGCAGTGGCCGTGGTCGCCGGTATCGGCGCCAATGTGGTCAACGTATTCGCTCTGGGCAACCTGCCGGACAGCGTGACCAAGGACTGGTTGAACTACGGCATTGCCGGGGTCAACCCGTTCATGAACGTGCAGTCCCACGGTCGTGCGCAACAGAACCTGGCCGGTATCGATGAAGTCCAGCGCGACAAACGCATGGAGTATTCGAGCCTGCCGTGGAGCGAGCGCCCGGTGCAGGTCAAGGCCGGCAAGCAGACCTTCGACATGACCACCGACCGCAACGGCGTGCTGCGCCTGAACCTGCTGGACAGTCCGTTCGCCGAAAATGACCTGAATCACATCGGCAAGCTGCAGATCAGCGTCGAAGACGGCAAGGATGACGTGCACAGCGATTCATCCCTGGCGATCAGCAGCCATTTGCGCAGCAAGTTGCTCGAAGCGCACGGGTTGATTTACGACGATCTGGAAGACGACGAAGTGAGCCAGTGGGTACACCGGGTCAAGCGTCTGTCGGAACTGGGTCTGGAGGAAGAGGCCAGCGAGCTGGAGCAAAGCCTGATCGAACTGACGCGCAACGATCCTGAGTTGCAGGCGGAATTTCTCAAGTCGCTGACCAAGGATGCGGGGCGCCTGGTTGCCGATCCGGGACCGAATTAAGCTTTGTTAAAAGATCGCAGCCTGCGGCAGCTCCTACATTGGAATACGTTCCCCCTGTAGGAGCTGCCGCAGGCTCGGGCCGCGTTCGGACGATCTTTTGCTTTAACGATCTACCGCTCAAACAGCTCCATCTGCTCAAACCCACCGCGCAAATCCTCCAGCCTGACCCCCACCCCCAACAACCGCACCGGTTTCCCGCCCCGGTTGAACGCCTGCGTCAGCATCAACTGATAACTGCCCAGATCGCGCCCTGCCCCGGCCTGCTCCAGTGTGGTTTGAGTAAAATCATGGAACTTCACTTTGACGAACGGCTTGCCCGGGCGATAACTGCTGTCGATCCGCTCCATGCGGGTTTTCAGGGTTTCCAGCAGCTCCGGCAGTTTGTCGAGGCAACTGCGCAGATCCGGCAGATCGACGTCGTAGGTGTTTTCCACACTGATTGACTGACGGCGGCTGTCGTTGTGCACCAACCGATCATCGATCCCACGGGCCAGACTCCAGAGTCGCTCACCGAAACTGCCGAATTCACGCACCAGCGCCAACTTGTCCCACTCGCGCAGTTGCAGGCAATCGACGATGCCGAGCTTGCCCAGTTTGTCGGCAGTGACTTTGCCGACGCCGTGCAATTTGCTCACCGGCAAGCCACTGACGAAATCCTCGACCTGATCCGGGGTAATCACGAACAACCCGTTGGGCTTCCTCCAGTCGCTGGCGATCTTGGCCAGAAACTTATTCGGCGCGACACCCGCCGAAACAGTGATGTGCAACTGATTGGAAACCCGCCGCCGAATATCCTGGGCGATGCGCGTGGCACTGCCGCCAAAATGCGCGCTGTCGGAGACGTCGAGATAAGCCTCATCCAGCGACAGTGGCTCGATCAGGTCGGTGTAATCGCGAAAGATCGTATGGATTTCCTTCGAGGCTTCGCGATAGGCCTCCATGCGCGGCTTGACGATGGTCAGGTGGGGGCACAGTTTCAAGGCATGCCCGGACGACATTGCCGAACGTACGCCATACGCTCGCGCTTCATAGTTGCAGGTGGCAATGACCCCACGTCGATCTGCCGATCCGCCTACCGCCAGAGGCTTGCCGGCCAGATTCGGGTCGTCGCGCATCTCGATGGCGGCGTAGAAACAGTCACAGTCGACGTGGATGATTTTTCGCTGGGTCATGACAGAAAAGGAAACATGGCGAGCCGGAAACGCAGTATCTCACTCGCACCTGTATATAGCACCAGTGGTCTGAAGGTTCTTTTCAGGTTGTAGGAAAACAACCATGAATTTATTTTCTCAATCGAAAATCACCGACCGATAGAGCTGAAAGCCTTGCCCCACCTGCCCTGCGCGCCCTTCTCCTGCACTGCAAAAAGCGCTAAGCGATTGAACAGGAACAGATTTATCCAGATTCAAGGTTGACACCCCGGCGATCCTCTGTAGAATGCCGACACACAGACGCGGGATGGAGCAGTCTGGTAGCTCGTCGGGCTCATAACCCGAAGGTCGTCGGTTCAAATCCGGCTCCCGCAACCAAACATCAAAAAAGGCTACTCGAAAGAGTGGCCTTTTTTGTGCCTGTCTGTTTTTCAGACCGGCCTCCGCATCACGCACATCCGGGCGAACAGGAATTCGTTGCATTTCCGAAACTTACCGATGGGCTGCGACCGTTTGACGCAAATTCACACTTATTTGACCCATTACGGGATTAGCGGTTGACACCTCGCCGTTCGCCTGTAGAATGCCGCCACACAGACGCGGGATGGAGCAGTCTGGTAGCTCGTCGGGCTCATAACCCGAAGGTCGTCGGTTCAAATCCGGCTCCCGCAACCAAACATCAAAAAAGGCTGCTCGAAAGAGTGGCCTTTTTTGTATCTGTGGAAAAAGTCCTTTCGCAACAATGATCTGTCACGCTGCAGTGAAACGCTCAGGATCATCAGACCCGCCAAGTTGCGACTATGCTTGAGTCGCAGGCAAGACGTCTGCAATCCATGACCCGCCCTCGCCGATCCCGGATGAGAGGCGTAGTATTTTGTGATTATTTTTTTCTACAGGGATTGGTAACTTGGCTGGATACCTCCATCCTGTCGCGCACAATCCAAGAGGTGATTGATGCGCGCCAACTCGTCTGATTCACAAGACACCGTCACAGCAGAACATCCGATCAAACCCGAGCGCCTGCGCTTGCTGGATCGGTTGAGCAAATATCGCCAGCCGATCGGTCTGGCGGTCACGTTGCTGCTGTTTGCCATTGCGCTGATTGCCTGTCGCCATCTGCTGAGCGAGCTCGATCTCTACGCACTCCACGACTCGATCCTGGCCGTGCCGAAACCGGCCTTGCTCGGTGCAGTGGGTGCAACAGTTGTCGGCTTCATCATTTTGCTGGGCTATGAATGGTCCGCCAGCCGCTATGCCGGCGTGACGCTGCCGCCACGCACTCTGGCGCTGGGCGGTTTCACCGCGTTTGCGATTGGCAATGCCATCGGTCTGTCGCTGCTGTCTGGCGGCTCGGTGCGCTACCGTTTATATGCACGTCATGGTCTGGGGGCGTCGGAAGTCGCGCACATGACCCTGTTCGCCAGCCTGTCGCTGGGGTGTGCCCTGCCACCGCTGGCCGCTCTCGCGACCCTGAGCGATCTGCCCGCCGCCTCCACCGCACTGGGTCTGTCAGAGGCCCTGCTTGGCACGATCGCCATGGTGGTGCTGGGTCTGGGCGCGATTCTGGCCGTCGGCATCTATCGCCGCCGCTTGCCCGAGCAACCGTACCGCGACAACCTGCTGGTCAGGGCCGGTCGCCGGACGCTGCGCCTGCCGGGCCGACGCCTGACCTTCCTGCAACTGATCATTACCGCCCTCGACGTCGCCGCAGCCGCCACCGTGCTCTACCTGCTGCTGCCGGAAGCCCCGCCGTTCGGCGCCTTCCTGCTGGTGTACCTGCTGGCCCTGGCCGCGGGTGTCCTCAGTCACGTACCGGGGGGTGTAGGGGTTTTCGAAGCGATCCTGCTGGCCGCGTTCGCCGATACCCTCGGGGCCGCGCCACTCGCCGCCGCCCTGCTGCTCTATCGTCTGATCTATGTGGTGCTGCCGCTGCTGGTGGCCTGCCTGTTTTTGCTGATCAACGAAGGCCAGCGCCTGTTCCAGACCCAGACCATGCGCGCAGCGTCCGGTCTGGCCGCGCCGATTCTGGCGGTGCTGGTGTTCCTGTCCGGTGTGGTACTGCTGTTTTCCGGCGCCACCCCGGAGATCGACACGCGTCTTGAACACATCGGCTTTCTGATCCCGCATCGCCTGGTCGACGCCTCGCACTTCGGCGCCAGCCTGATCGGTGTGCTGTGCCTGATGCTGGCGCAGGGCCTGCGCCGTCGCCTGTCAGCCGCATGGATGCTGACCACCATCCTGTTGCTGGTCGGCGCCCTGCTCTCGCTGCTCAAAGGCTTCGACTGGGAAGAAGCCACGCTGATGACACTCACCGCTGCGTTGCTGGGGGTGTTCCGCCGTTCGTTCTATCGCCCGAGCCGCCTGACCGAACTGCCGTTCTCGCCGCTGTATCTGGTGGCCAGCCTGTGCGTCCTCGGCGCCTCGACCTGGCTGCTGCTGTTCGCCTATCAGGACGTTCCATACAGCCATCAACTGTGGTGGCAGTTCACCCTTGACGCTGACGCCCCGCGCGGCCTGCGTTCGCTGCTCGGTGCTGCCGTGCTGCTGCTGGTGATCGCCCTGACCTGGCTGCTGCGTACCGCACGCCCGGTGATTCACCTGCCGACACCTGACGAACTCGATCGCGCGGCGAAAATCCTGATGGCCTCGTCGCAACCTGACGGCGGCCTCGCCCTGACCGGCGACAAGGCGCTGCTGTTCCATCCCAACGACGAAGCCTTCCTGATGTACGCCCGCCGCGGCCGCAGTCTGGTAGCGCTGTACGACCCGATCGGCCCCGGCCAGCAACGTGCGGAAATGATCTGGCAGTTCCGCGACCTGTGCGACATCCATCACGCACGTCCGGTGTTCTATCAGGTACGCGCCGAAAACCTGCCGTACTACATGGACATCGGCCTGACCGCGATCAAGCTCGGCGAAGAAGCCCGGGTCGATCTGCATCGCTTTGACCTGGAAGCCAAAGGCAAAGAGATGAAGGACCTGCGCTACACCTGGAACCGTGGCACCCGTGACGGTCTGTCGCTGGAAATCCATGAGCCGGGCCTGGCGCCGATGGACGAGTTGAAAGTGATTTCCGATGCGTGGCTGACCGGCAAGAACGTGCGCGAGAAAGGTTTCTCCCTCGGCCGTTTCAGCGACGATTACCTGAAGCATTTCCGCATTGCGGTGATCCGCTTCGAAGGTCGCCCGGTGGCGTTCGCCAACCTGCTCGAGACTTACAGCCATGACCTGGCCAGCCTCGATCTGATGCGCTCGCACCCGGACGCCCCCAAGTTGACCATGGAATACCTGATGGTCGGCCTGATTCAACACTATAAGAGTCACGGATACGCGCGCTTCAGCCTGGGCATGGTGCCGTTGTCGGGGTTGCAACCCCGGCGTGGTGCACCGCTGACCCAGCGTCTGGGCTCGATGGTCTTCCGCCGTGGTGAGCAGCTGTACAACTTCCAAGGCTTGCGCCGCTTCAAAGACAAGTTCCAGCCTGACTGGGAACCCCGTTATATGGCAGTGCCCGCCGGACTCGATCCGCTGGTGGCGCTGGCCGATACTGCCGCCCTGATCGCGGGCGGCTTGACTGGATTGGTGAAACGCTGATGATTCAACGCTCCCTGAAGTACATCCTGGCCGCACTGATCGTGCTGGCCGTGATTGCCGGCGGCGGTTACTGGTACCTCAAACGCCCGGCACCGCAACCGACGCTCGAAGCAAAAACGGCCGCCGACGGCACGGTCATGACCCGCGTCATTCCCGGCACCCAGCCCAAGGCTCAGGTGCTGGTCGCGGTCAATGACGACCAGAAGCTGACCGACAACCAACTGAGCACCCTGAGCCGCAGCGCCTCGGCGCAAATCGTTCAGGTGATTCTGCCCAAGGACTGCCTGCAACAGAGCCGCGCCCTGCAAACCGGCCTGCGCGAACTGAATGGCCCGGCCACGCTGGTCAGCGGTATCGGCCCTGGTGCGGTACTGGCCTGGCGCTGGCTGTCCGAGCAGAAGGACGACAAGGCCCAGGCGATCTCGGTCGACCTGGCGCTGGAAAAACCCGGTTGCACCCACCTGCTGCCGAAATCCGCCGCCCACGGCCACTGGCTGGTGGCGTGGAACGACAACCCGGACGACACCAGCGCCGGTTTCGTGCGCGATCAACCGAACGCCGAAACCAGTATCAGCGACTACGACATCAACCTGCCGCAAGTGCTGAACAACGAGTTGCGCAAGATCCTCGTTGGCGGCGACAAGGCCAACGGCGGTCTGGCGATCCCGGTGGTTGAAGTGCCGGCCGGTCAGGCCAAAGACACCGTGACCCTGTTCCTGTCCGGTGATGGCGGCTGGCGCGACCTCGACCGCGACGTAGCGGGCGAGATGGCCAAGATCGGCTACCCGGTGGTCGGCATCGACACCCTGCGCTACTACTGGCAACACAAGAGCCCGGAGCAAAGCGCGCTGGACCTGACCGAACTGATGCAGCATTACCGGCAGAAATGGGGCACCAAGCGCTTCATCCTCACCGGTTACTCGTTCGGTGCCGACGTCCTGCCGGCGATCTACAACCGTCTGCCGGACACCGAGCAGCAACGCGTCGACGCCATCATTCTGCTGGCTTTCGCCCGCACCGGCAGCTTCGAAATCGAAGTCGAAGGCTGGCTCGGCAACGCCGGCAAAGAAGCCGCCACCGGCCCGGAAATGGCCAAGCTGCCTGCCGCCAAAGTGGTGTGCATCTACGGCGCCGAAGAAACCGACGAAAGCGGCTGCACCGACAAGACTGCCGTTGGCGAAGCGGTGAAACTGCCCGGCGGCCACCACTTCGACGAGAACTACCCGGCGCTGGCCAAGCGTCTGGTGGACTTGATCGAGAAGCGTCAGAGCAAGGATCAGCCGGCAGAGTGATCTGAGCCGGCAGCACAAAAAGCCCCCGCAGCCTCACGATTGCGGGGGCTTTTTACATTCCGGCAATCCACACATTTCCCTGTGGGAGCGAGCTTGCTCGCGAAGGCGGCGTGTCAGCTAACGGGTTCGTCGACTGACACTACGCCTTCGCGAGCAAGCCCGCTCCCACAGGGTCAGTTTCGTGCCAGATGTTTAGTTTCGTTTACTTCCAGTTTCGCAATATCGGATGACGCCCACAGACCTTGTAGGCAAACTCCGAAACTCGTGTTTGGGCGCTTTGCGGCTCTATTGCGCTGTTTTTTGACGGGATACTCTCCGGATGTCGCTGACCCATTCAGCGATCGGGTGTGGTAACCCGGAGAAACCAGCGCAAGAGCCCGCTTATCGAGTAATGGCGGCTGTGCGTGGGACGCTTTCGAGCGTGCCGGTTTCCTTGGTTCCCGGTTTACCACCCTGCGTACAGTCGCCTCCCTTTCGTGTGGTAACGAAAGTCGCGGCACTTCGAACCAAGGAGTAACACGATGACCGAAACTGATCTGCACGGACCCGCAAACGTTAAAACCATCGGCTTCACCCCCTTCCTCTACCACTCGGATCAAGCGTTCTTCAATGTCCGCTCTGGCATCCCGATCCTCGATGCACTGTCCCAATCCTCCGACCTGCTGTCCCTCGCCAAATCATTCACCGAAGACGCTGCCTTCACCAGAGACACCGACCGCCACGCCTGGGCTGCGCATTACCTGACGGTGATGGGCAAGGCTTTGCTTGATGACGTGATTCAGGCATTGATGCCGCGACCTGCGCGCACGAAGACCGAGTCTGAAACAGAGATACCTGAAAGCCTGTAGAGGTTTGAAGATCAAAAGATCGCAGCCTTCGGCAACTCCTACATGGAATGCGAAACCTGTAGGAGCTGCCGAAGGCTGCGATCTTTTGATCTGAAGTTGCCGCCCACAAAAAAGCCCCCGCCAGCCACAAGGCTGACGGGGGCTTTCCAGTCAGGGCGCGGCTACATCTCCACCTGCGTCCCCAACTCAATCACCCGGTTCAGCGGCAGATTGAAGAACCGCAAGTTGCCGTTGGCATTCTTCAACATGAACGCAAACAGCGCCTCGCGCCAACGGGCCATGCCTTCGAGTTTCGAGGCGATCACCGTTTCGCGGCTGAGGAAGTAAGTAGTGCGCATCGGGCTGAAATCCAGTTCATCCAGATGACACAGCTTCAGCGCCTGTGGCACGTCCGGCTCGTCGGTGAAGCCGAAGTGCAGGATGACGCGGAAGAAGCCTTCGCCGTGGGCCTCGACTTCGAAGCGCCGCGATGGCGGCACGCGCGGGATGTCTTCGTAGACCACGGTCAGCAGCACCACTTGCTCGTGCAGCACCTGGTTATGCAGCAGGTTGTGCAACAGCGCATGTGGCACGGCGTCGGAGCGCGCGGTGAGGAACACCGCAGTGCCCTGCACGCGGTGCGGCGGTTGTACGCGGATGCTGCTGATGAAGATCGGCAGCGGCAGCGCGCCTTCGTCGAGGCGTTCGACCAGCAATTGCTTGCCGCGCTTCCAGGTGGTCATCAGCACGAACAGGGCGATACCGGCGATGACCGGGAACGCACCGCCCTGGACGATTTTCGGCACGTTGGCGGCGAAGTACAGACCGTCCACCAGCAGGAAACCGATCAGCACCGGCACCGCGAGGATCGGTGGCCACTTCCACAGCAGCAGCATGACCGCCGACACCAGAATGGTGGTCATCAGCATGGTGCCGGTTACCGCCACGCCGTAAGCCGAGGCCAGTGCACCTGAGGATTCGAAGCCGAGTACCAGCAGCACAACGCCGACCATCAGCGACCAGTTCACCGCGCCGATGTAGATCTGGCCCTGCTCGTCGCTGGAGGTGTGCTGGATGTACATGCGCGGAATGTAGCCGAGCTGGATCGCCTGACGGGTCAGGGAGAACGCACCGGAAATCACCGCTTGCGAAGCGATCACCGTGGCCAGGGTCGACAACCCCACCAGCGGAATCAGCGCCCAGCTCGGCGCCAGCAGGTAGAACGGGTTACGCGCCGCTTCCGGGTTTTCCAGCAGCAAGGCGCCCTGACCGAAGTAGTTCAGCACCAGCGCCGGCAGCACCAGCAGGAACCACGCACGGGCAATCGGCTTGCGCCCGAAGTGGCCCATGTCGGCGTACAGCGCTTCGGCACCGGTCAGCGCCAGCACCACGGCGCCGAGGATCGCCACGCCCATGCCAGTGTGAACCATGAAAAAGCGCACGGCCCAGACCGGATTCATCGCGTGCAGCACTTCCGGGTAATGGCTGATGCCGTAAACGCCGAGGGCGCCGAGCACCAGGAACCAGGTGACCATGATCGGCCCGAACAGAATGCCGATCCGCGCCGTGCCGTGGCTCTGGATCAGAAACAACCCGACCAGCACCACCAGCGACAGCGGCACCACCCAGTGGTCGATGCCGTCGAACGCCAGCCCCAGGCCTTCAATGGCCGACAATACGGAAATCGCCGGGGTGATCATGCTGTCGCCGTAAAACAGCGCCGCGCCGATCAGTCCGCAAACCACCAGCAACGAACGCAACTTCCTGCGCTCCCCCGCCGCACGCCGTGCCAGCGCGGTGAGCGCCATGATGCCGCCCTCGCCCTGGTTGTCGGCGCGCAGGACGAACATCATGTACTTGATCGAGACGACCCAGATCAGCGACCAGAAGATCAACGACAGAATGCCCAGCACCCCGTCGTGATTGACGGGCACGCCATAGCCGCCGGAAAACACTTCTTTGAGGGTGTACAACGGGCTCGTGCCGATGTCGCCGTAAACCACTCCGACTGCCGCGACCAGCATGCTCAGCGGTTTTGCAGCCGAATGCTCGGCGCCCGCCGCCTGACTACTTGCCTGACCCATCCAACACTCCTACTTCTCAGAACCGGCTTCTTTGAATGAAGCACTATGCTTTGTGGTGCAGCATGCGCTGTTTTACCTGTTGTTACAGACGTTTTGTTGACTGTAAAAAATTGGTAAAGCTCAACGGCGCGAAGCATAGCGCAGCACTCGTCGTATTTCCCTGCATAAAGCTGGTCAAGTGCGTTGCTCATCGCTAGAATTGCGCACTTTTTGATCAGAGGCGCACCCTAAGCGCCCATCCGTCGGTTTTCCCACACGGCAAGCGACGTCACAAAACACCGAGGTTAGACATGTCCACCACTCCTGCGCCGGCCAATCCAAAGGTTGGCTTCGTATCTCTGGGTTGCCCGAAAGCACTGGTCGACTCCGAGCGCATCCTGACCCAGCTGCGCATGGAAGGCTATGACGTGGTGTCCACCTATCAGGACGCTGACGTGGTCGTGGTCAACACCTGCGGTTTCATCGACTCGGCCAAGGCTGAGTCGCTGGAAGTGATCGGTGAAGCGATCAAGGAAAACGGCAAGGTCATCGTGACCGGCTGCATGGGCGTGGAAGAAGGCAATATCCGCGACGTGCACCCGAGCGTGCTGTCCGTCACCGGTCCGCAGCAGTACGAGCAAGTGGTCAACGCCGTGCACGAAGTGGTGCCGCCGCGTCAGGATCACAACCCGCTGATCGACCTGGTGCCGCCGCAAGGCATCAAGCTGACTCCGCGTCACTACGCTTATCTGAAGATTTCCGAAGGCTGCAACCACAGCTGCAGCTTCTGCATCATCCCGTCGATGCGCGGCAAACTGGTCAGCCGTCCGGTGGGCGACGTGCTCGACGAAGCCCAGCGTCTGGTCAAGTCCGGCGTCAAAGAGCTGCTGGTGATTTCGCAAGACACCAGCGCCTACGGCGTCGACGTGAAATACCGCACCGGTTTCTGGAACGGCGCGCCGGTGAAAACCCGCATGACTGAACTCTGCGAAGCACTGAGCACCCTCGGCGTGTGGGTCCGTCTGCACTACGTTTACCCGTACCCGCACGTTGACGAGCTGATCCCCCTGATGGCCGCCGGCAAGATCCTGCCGTACCTGGACATCCCGTTCCAGCACGCCAGCCCGAAAGTGCTGAAGTCGATGAAGCGCCCGGCGTTCGAAGACAAAACCCTGGCGCGGATCAAGAACTGGCGCGAAATCTGCCCGGACCTGATCATCCGTTCGACCTTCATCGTCGGCTTCCCGGGCGAAACCGAAGAAGACTTCCAGTACCTGCTGAACTGGCTGACCGAAGCCCAACTCGACCGCGTCGGCTGCTTCCAGTACTCGCCGGTGGAAGGCGCGCCGGCCAATGATCTGGATCTGGAAGTAGTGCCGGACGACGTCAAGCAGGACCGTTGGGAGCGCTTCATGGCGCACCAGCAGGCGATCAGCTCGGCACGCCTGCAGATGCGCATCGGTCGCGAGATCGAAGTGCTGGTGGACGAAGTCGACGAGCAAGGCGCGGTTGGCCGCTGCTTCTTCGATGCCCCGGAAATCGACGGCAACGTGTTCATCGACAACGGCAGCAACCTCAAGCCGGGCGACAAGGTCTGGTGCAAGGTGACTGACGCCGACGAATACGACCTGTGGGCTGAACAGATCTAAACACCGCACCCCCTGTAGGAGCTGCCGAAGGCTGCGATCTTTTGCTCTTGAAAGATCGCAGCCTCGTTTCACTCGACAGCTCCTACAGGGATTGCGCTGATATCAAAAGCCTCGCTCTTTTTTACGAGATGCGGGGCTTTTTTACGGCTATCGTTTGCTGTGGGAAGGAATCCCGCTTATCCACTGGAAAGAGGCCATCGGGCATGCGTCAGCATTCGGTCATTCACACGCCGAAACTCAGCGACTATCAGGAACTGACCCGGGTCTGGGAGGCCTCGGTCCGCGCGACCCATGATTTTCTGCCGGACAGCTACATCGAGTTGCTGCGCAATCTGGTGCTCACTCGCTACCTCGATGCAGTGATGCTGATCTGCACCAAGGACGCCAATCAACGCATTACCGGTTTTGCCGGGGTGGCGGCGGGCAAGATTGAAATGCTGTTCATCGACCCGGCGCACCGTGGTCAGGGGCTGGGCAAGAAATTGCTGAATTACGCCATGCAGCACCTGAACGCCGATGAACTGGACGTCAACGAACAAAACCCACAGGCGTTGGGGTTTTACTTCAAGCAGGGTTTTGAAGTGATCGGGCGCTCGGAAGTGGATGGCATGGGCCAGCCGTACCCGTTGCTGCATATGCGCTTGCGCCAGAGTCAGCAGCGCTCCAGCCATGCCTGACATAACACATCGCCCTGTGTAGGAGCTGCCGAAGGCTGCGATCTTTGCCTTTAAAGATCAAAAGATCGCAGCCTTCGGCAGCTCCTACAAATGGAACCGGGCTTAACCGGCGCCAGGCAGGTACAATGCCCACCCCTTTTTTGTTACGGCCCTGTCATGACTGACCCGATTCGCCTCTCCAAACGCCTCATCGAACTGGTCGGTTGCTCCCGCCGGGAGGCCGAGCTGTTCATCGAGGGCGGCTGGGTCACCGTGGACGGCGAAGTGATCGACGAACCGCAATTCAAGGTCGACGACCAGAAAGTCGAACTCGACAAGGACGCCAAGGCCACCGCGCCAGAGCCGGTGACCATCCTGCTCAACGTGCCGGCCGGCATGAGCGCTGAAGACGCCATGCAGTCGCTCGGCGCCGACACCCTCAGCGAAGAACACCGCTACGGCAAACGTCCGTTGCGCGGGCATTTTCTGCGCCTGACCGCCAGCGCCGATCTGCAGCCCAAGGCCAGCGGACTGCTGGTGTTCACTCAGGACTGGAAAGTGCTGCGCAAGCTCACCGCCGACGCCGCCAAGATCGAGCAGGAATACGTGGTCGAAGTCGAAGGCGACATGGTTGCTCACGGTCTCAACCGCCTGCAGCACGGGCTCACGCACAAGGGCAAGGAACTGCCGCCGGTCAAGGCCAGCTGGCAGAACGAAAACCGCCTGCGCTTCGCCATGAAGAATCCGCAGCCGGGGATCATCGCCCAGTTTTGCGAAGCGGTTGGCCTGAAGGTCATCGGCATTCGCCGCATCCGCATCGGCGGTGTGTCGATCGGCAAGGTCCCGGTCGGCCAATGGCGCTACCTGTCCGGCAAAGAGAAGTTCTGAAGCCTCCGTTGCCCACACATTCCGGCAGCGTGCCTGCGCGTTGCCCACAACGATTATCAGGATTACCCACATGATTCATAACGACGTACTGCGCAGCGTGCGCTACATGCTCGACATCAGCGACAAGAAAGTCATCGAGATCATCAAGCTCGGCGGCCTGGACGTGGAGCTGAAGGATGTCGTCGCGTACCTCGACAAGAAAGAAGAAGACGAAGAAGGCTTCGTGCGCTGCCCGGACGAAGTCATGGCGCACTTCCTCGACGGTCTGGTGATTTTCAAGCGCGGCAAGGACGAAAGCCGTCCGCCGCAACCGATCGAAGTGCCGGTGACCAACAACATCATCCTGAAAAAGCTGCGCGTGGCCTTCGAACTCAAAGAAGACGACATGCACGCGATCCTCAAAGCTGCCGAATTCCCGGTGTCCAAGCCTGAGCTGAGCGCGTTGTTCCGCAAGGTCGGCCACACCAACTACCGTCCATGCGGCGATCAGTTGCTGCGTAACTTCCTCAAGGGCCTGACCCTGCGCGTTCGCGGCTGATCACCGAGCATGACTTACAGCGTCTCCCCTATCGGCTTCGTACGCTCCTGCTTCAAGGAGAAGTTCGCCATCCCGCGCCAGCCGCAACTGGCCCCCGCCGCCCGTGGCGTACTGGAACTGGTGGCGCCGTTCGATCAGGGGGATGCCGTGCAGGGGCTGGAGCAGGTCAGCCATGTCTGGCTGTTGTTCCTGTTTCATCAGGCCCTGGAAGAAAAGCCGCGCCTGAAAGTGCGCCCGCCACGGCTGGGCGGTAACAGGTCGATGGGTGTGTTCGCCACCCGTGCGACGCATCGGCCCAATGGCATCGGGCAGTCAGTGGTGAAGCTGGACAAGGTCGAGGCCAATCGGCTGTTCATTTCGGGGATCGACTTGCTCGACGGCACGCCGATTCTCGACATCAAACCTTATGTGCCTTACGCCGATATCATCCCCGAAGCCTCCAACAGCATCGCCAGCGCCGCGCCACAGCTGATTGACGTGCAGTGGACGGACGCCGCGCTGCAACAGGCGCACGGGCATGCTCAGCGCCTTGGCGAGCCTTTGGTCGAGTTGATCGAGCAGTGCCTGGCTCAGGATCCGCGCCCGGCGTATCAGACGCCGGCGCCTGAGCGCGAGTACGGCGCGCAGTTCTGGGATCTGGACGTGCGTTGGCATTACCCGACGCCGGAGCAGATTTGCGTGCTGGAAGTCATCCCCGCCTCGGCGTAATCCCGGAAACGAAAAAGCCCGCGCTGCCTTCTCAGGCAACGCGGGCTTTCGCTTTTCTGTAGGAGTGAGCCTGCTCGCGATTGCGTTGGGTCAGTCAAGATTGATACCGACTGACACGGCCCTATCGCAAGCAGGCTCACTCCTACATTTTGTTTCTTACTTCTCGACGAACGCACGCTCGATCAGGTAGTCACCCGGCTCGCGCATCCGCGCCGAGATCTTCAGGCCGAAGCTGTCGAGCACTTCGCTGGTCTCGTCGAGCATGCTCGGGCTGCCGCAGATCATCGCGCGGTCGTCCTGCGGGTTGATCGGTGGCAGGCCGATGTCGCTGAACAGCTTGCCGCTGCGCATCAGGTCGGTCAGACGGCCCTGGTTCTCGAACGGCTCGCGAGTCACGGTCGGGTAGTAGATCAGCTTGTCACGCAGCGCTTCGCCGAAGAACTCGTTCTGCGGCAGGTGCTCGGTGATGAATTCGCGGTAGGCGACTTCGTTGACGTAGCGCACGCCGTGCACCAGGATCACTTTCTCAAAGCGCTCGTAGGTTTCCGGGTCCTGGATCACGCTCATGAATGGCGCAAGACCGGTGCCGGTGCTCAGCAGGTACAGATGCTTGCCCGGGTTCAGGTCGTCCAGCACCAGAGTGCCGGTAGGCTTCTTCGAGATGATGATCTCGTCGCCTTCCTTCAGGTGCTGCAGTTGGGAGGTCAGCGGACCGTCCTGCACCTTGATGCTGAAGAACTCCAGATGCTCTTCCCAGTTCGGGCTGGCGATCGAGTAAGCGCGCATAAGCGGGCGGCCGTTGGGCTGTTGCAGGCCGATCATCACGAACTGACCGTTCTCGAAGCGCAGGCCCGGATCACGGGTGCACTTGAAGCTGAACAGAGTGTCGTTCCAGTGATGAACACTGAGGACACGCTCGTGGTTCATGTTGCTCATGTACGTGGGACTCCTGGATATTGGGTCTGCGCTCGGCTTTGCGGCCGACAGTGCGCAATTGCAACGCATTCTAATAGCGACGACAATATCTGTTAACTGGATTATTAAGATAAGGGTTATCGGTTATATCGATATGCGATTTACTCTTCGTCAACTGCAAGTCTTCGTCGCCGTCGCCCAGCAGGAAAGCGTATCCCGTGCTGCGGGTCTGCTCAACCTCTCGCAATCGGCGGCGAGCACCTCGATCACCGAACTGGAGCGCCAGTCCAGCTGCCAGCTGTTCGATCGCGCCGGCAAACGGCTGAGCCTCAACGCCCTCGGCAAACAGCTGTTGCCGCAAGCGGTGGCCCTGCTCGACCAGTCCAAGGAAATCGAAGACCTGCTCAACGGCAAATCCGGTTTCGGCTCACTGTCAGTGGGCGCCACCCTGACTATCGGCAATTATCTGGCGACCCTGTTGATCGGCGGCTTCATGCAGCGCCATCCGGAAAGCCAGGTGAAACTGCATGTGCAGAACACCGCCAATATCGTGCATCAAGTGGCCCACTATGAAATTGATCTGGGTCTAATCGAAGGCGACTGCAGCCACCCGGACATTGAAGTGCAGAGCTGGGTCGAGGATGAGCTGGTGGTGTTCTGTGCGCCGCAACATCCGCTGGCCAAACGCGGCAGTGCGACCATGGAAGAGCTGACCCACGAAGCGTGGATCCTGCGTGAACAAGGCTCCGGCACACGGCTGACCTTCGATCAGGCCATGCGTCACCATCGCAGTGCGCTGAATATCCGTCTGGAGCTGGAACACACCGAAGCGATCAAACGCGCGGTGGAATCAGGATTGGGGATTGGCTGCATTTCACGGCTGGCGCTGCGTGATGCGTTCCGCCGTGGCAGTCTGGTGGCGGTGGAAACCCCGGATCTGGATCTGGCCCGGCAGTTTTACTTCATCTGGCACAAGCAGAAATACCAGACCTCGGCCATGCGCGAGTTTCTCGATCTGTGCCGCGCTTTCACCGCCGGGGTGCAGCGCAGCGACGAGATCGTCTTGCCAAGTATCGCTTAAAGCAGAATCACCGCCCACACCAGGGCAATCATGCTCAGGGCCACGAATTGCGCGGCGCTGCCCATGTCCTTGGCGTTTTTCGACAGCGGGTGCAATTCCAGGGAAATGCGGTCAATGGCCGCTTCCACTGCCGAGTTCAGCAGCTCGACGATCAACGCCAGCAGGCACACGGCGATCAGCAGCGCCTGTTCAACGCGACTGACATTCAGGAAGAACGTCAACGGAATCAGCACCACATTGAGCAGCACCAATTGGCGGAACGCTGCTTCGCCGGTGAAGGCTGCGCGCAGGCCGTCCAGCGAGTAACCGGAAGCGTTGAGGATGCGTTTCAGGCCGGTCTGGCCCTTGAAAGGTGACATAACGTAAAAACCAACCAGAAAGGAGTGGGAAAGCTAGAGCAACAAAAGTCAAAAAAGCGTGAAGACGACCGCCATTATTGGCTCGGAATTGACTCAAGTTGTTGCAGAAGTAATGCCGCTTGTGTCCGGGTGCGCACGTTCAGCTTGCGAAAAATTGCGGTGACGTGGGCCTTGATGGTCGCCTCGGACACGTTCAACTCATAGGCGATCTGCTTGTTCAGCAAGCCTTCACAGACCATGGTCAACACGCGGAACTGCTGCGGCGTCAGGCTGGCGAGACCGTCGCTGGCGGCCTTGGCCTCGTCAGAGACACTCACCGCTTCGAACGCCTGCGGCGGCCAGAACACATCGCCATCGAGCACTTTGCGCACGGCTTGCTGAATCACGCTGAGGTCGCTGGACTTGGGAATGAAGCCACTGGCGCCAAACTCACGGGACTTGACCATGACTGACGCTTCTTCCTGCGCCGAGACCATCACCACCGGAATCTGCGGATATTGACCGCGCAGCATGACCAACCCGGAAAAGCCGAACGCCCCGGGCATGTTCAGGTCCAGCAAGACCAGATCCCAGTCGGATTTTTCGGTCAGGCGTGCTTCCAGCTCGGCGATGCTCGCCACCTCCACCAGTCGAACGTCCGGGCCAAGACCCAGGGTCACTGCCTGATGCAGTGCGCTGCGAAACAGAGGGTGATCATCGGCAATCAGGATGTCGTATGTGGCCATTTTTCAAATGATCCTGTTTTTTGATGGCAGACGCGGCGCATTCCGGTCTGGCCAAAGCAACTCGAGATGCCGCTTTTGAAGCGATATCCACAGGGGCACGTTCAACGCCAATCTCTTGCAAACACGGCGTTTCAAACCTTGGCCGCGCCCCAATCGGCGCCAAGCATGCCCAGCGAAGCCGGGGTGGTCAAGCAGCACGGCCGCCGCTGGGTGAAGTATGGGCCACTATGGGGCCAACACCGCTTGCGGCTTTCGTATATAAGGCAACAACTCGGCATGGGCCGGCGTCGACTCGTTGAGATCCAGCTGTTGTTTGGCGCCCAGATAATGCTGGCTGAACACATCGAAATAGGCGTCCAGTGCCGACGCGGCGTCGCTGTCGCCTGCCAGTTCCAGGCACAACGCCGCTACTTCGGCGGTGCACAAATGCTCGCTGCGGGTGGAACGGCGCAGGCGATAGCGCGAAAGTTTATCGGGCAGCAGGCTGAGAATCGGCAAGCGGTCGAAGTACGGACTCTTGCGGAAGATCTTGCGCGCCTCGGTCCAGGTCGCGTCCAGCAGAATGAACAGCGGTCGCTTGCTGCTATCGAGTGCGACGGTGTTGGTTACCCGCGACGGCTCGACGTATTCGCCGGGAAACACCAGATACGGCTGCCATTGCGGATCGTTGAGCAGCGCCAGCATCTGTTCGTCCGGCTCGGTGCGCGACCAGATGAATGCATGGTTGTCGCGCACCACATCGGCGATCAGCCAGCCGGTGTTGCTCGGCTTGAACACTTCCTTGCCGGTCATGATCAGGCACACACCGGAACGGGTGTCGACCGTCGGGCGCCAGGCACACAGGCAATGGCTGATGATCACCCGACAGTCGCGGCAACGCTCGGAGCGAAAACCCCGGGCCTGAATCGGCTTGATACCTTCATCTTCGCGCTGGTCGCGCAGGCGGGCGACGGCGTTGGGGGCATGATTCATTGCAGACAGCGCCCGGAGGCAGGAAAACTCGACACGAACAACACTCGGCAAGGCAATAAAGATCGCCAGTTTATCAGAGCAACGGGCACAAGCCTGTACCGTCCAGACCGGCTCCCCTATAATTCGCCGCCACTGAACGCACAGCCACGGGGCTGGTCGAACCACCAGTCACTGAATCAGGAGAGTTTCATGCTGCGCCTTATCGTTCCTACCGCGGCCATCGCATTGGCGTTGTCCTTCAGCGCACAGGCTGCGTCCCTGAAAGAGCAGAATCTGAATCGCGAACTGCGCAACATCGCTGAACAAAGCAGCGTCGGCACACCACGGGCGATCAACGAAGACATTCTCGATCAGGGCTACACCGTTGAAGGCATCACCCTGATCAACCACCTGAGCGTGCAGGCAAGCCACGCCGAAAAGATGCGCGCTGATCCAAAAGCGGTGTATTTCCAGCTGGGTGCTTCGGTGTGCAATAACCCGTCGTACCGCAAGCTGATGGCCAAAGGCGCGGTCATGCGTTACGACTTCAGTGAATATAAAACCAACAAGGCCATCGGTTCGGCCAGCTACCAGGATTCCGACTGCCCGAAAGCGGCCCCGGCGAAGAAGAAGTAATCATCCGGTGTTGGCGCGCCGTTGTTCATCCTCGGCGCGCAATTCGGCCACCAGGGCCTGCAAATAACGAGAGCGTCGCTCTCCCCCTGCCAGCCGACGGCAGCACTCCTCTTCGAGACTCACTTGATTGGTCTCGGCTGATGCTTTCAGCATCCGATACAACTGCGTATCGATTTCCAGAACCACTCTGGCCATCTATCCCGCCTCCTTGCCACCCGCGAATCCTTGAAAAGCGTGCACCTTGCGTACAGACGTTGTCGCAAAACTGTCGTACGGTGCCTGTAAGTCAGTAAATCAGAGCGATTGCTCTACGGTGGACGTTCGGACGAGCGGTGAATTCATTGCGGCAAAGAACAATGAGCGGTTGCCTGGAGCGAGTCTGCATGGCAATGATGAAGTCAGCGCAATTGCGTGCAAGGGTCTAGATTCAAAGTATTCCCGATCATCTGTTCACGGCAGCAAAGGAACTGCCGATCGTGTGTGTTTTTGCAGCGCGGCACTGACGCCGCACGTCAGAGCCACCGCTCTGTGCAGAAGGAGACGTTGAATGCCTTACCAACCGAATGACCTGCTCAGCCGGCATTTTCAGGAACAACTCCCCGACCTCATCAGCAGGGTCGAAGAACAACTCACTCAGGTTTCTCCCGACAGCCCGAACCTGCCGATTTACCGCGACATGATCCTGACCGTGCTGCGCATGGCCCAGGAAGATCACAACCGCTGGAACGCCAAGATCACCCTGCAAGCCCTGCGCGAACTGGAGCAGGCGTTCCGGGTGCTGGAACAATTCAAGGGACGACGCAAAGTCACGGTATTCGGCTCGGCGCGCACGCCGGTCGAGCACCCCCTGTATGCAATGGCCCGTGAACTCGGCGCAGCCCTGACCCGATCAGACATGATGGTCATCACCGGTGCGGGTGGCGGGATCATGGCTGCCGCGCACGAAGGCGCCGGGCGCGATCACAGTCTCGGGTTCAACATCACCCTGCCCTTCGAACAACATGCAAACCCGACCGTGAATGGCACTGGCAACCTGCTGCCATTCCATTTCTTCTTCACCCGCAAACTGTTCTTCGTCAAGGAAGCCGATGCGCTGGTGCTGTGCCCTGGCGGGTTCGGCACCCTGGACGAAGCACTGGAAGTACTGACACTGATCCAGACCGGCAAAAGCCCACTGGTGCCCGTGGTGTTGCTGGACGTGCCGGGGGGTACATTCTGGCAAGGCGCCCTGGATTTCATTCGTCAGCAGCTCGAAGAAAACCACTACATCCTGCCCACCGACCTGCAACTGATGCGACTGGTCTACAGCGTCGACGAGGCGGTGCAGCAGATCAACCAGTTCTACAGCAACTTCCACTCCAGCCGCTGGCTCAAGCGTCAGTTCGTGATTCGTATGCATCACAAGCTCAGCGAGCAGGCACTGGAACATATGCAGCAAGCCTTTGCCGATCTGTGCCTGAGCGACCAGTTCCATCAACACGCCTACAGCGGCGAGGAACACGACGAAGCGCAGTACAGCCATCTGGTGCGGCTGGCCTTCGCGTTCAATGCCCGGAACCATGGCCGACTCAGGGAACTGGTGGATTACATCAACCTCCCGGAAAACTGGGCTCACAGCAAACCGCAGACCACTCAACGTGCCCGTGAGCCATCAAAGGTAATCTGAAGGCAAAAAAAAACGGCCCGCTATTTTCATAGCGGGCCGTTTTTGTTCAACCGACTTAATCGTCCATCCCTCTGCCGCTGAACAAGCGGTTGATCATCTCCATCGAAAAGCCCCGATAGGCTAGAAAGCGGCCTTGTTTGGCGCGTTCCTTGGCATCAATCGGCAAATGCCCGGAGAACTTGCGCTGCCACGTCTCCCGAAGCTGCTCCTGCCAGTCGATACCGCTTTCACGCAGGGCGAGTTCGATATCGGCGCGTTGCAAACCACGCTGGCCCAACTCTTCACGAATACGCAAAGGGCCGTAACCGGAACGGGCACGGTAGGAAACAAAGCTTTCAAGGTAACGGGCTTCGGAAAGCAGCCCCTCTTCCGTCAACCGGTCGAGGGCTGTTTCGATCATTTCCGCCTCGGCGCCGCGCTGACGCAGTTTACGCGTCAGCTCGACTCGACCATGCTCGCGTCGAGCGAGCAGGTCCATGGCGGTTCGCCGCACCGCGACGAGGGTATCGAGTACGGCGGTGGTCATCGCTGTTATCAGATATCAGCGTCAGCCAGGTCGTCTTCGGTCTCTTTGACCGCAGAGGCCTTGGAGTCCGCGATCACCGCTGGCGACAGCAGTTTGTCACGCAGCTGCTTCTCGAGCTTGGCAGCGACTTCCGGGTTGTCTGCCAGGAACTTGGCCGAGTTGGCCTTGCCCTGACCGATCTTGGTGCCTTCATAGGCGTACCAGGCGCCGGATTTCTCGACGAAGCCGTGCAGCACGCCCAGGTCGATCATCTCGCCATTGAGGTAGATGCCCTTGCCGTAAAGAATCTGGAACTCGGCCTGACGGAACGGCGAAGCCACCTTGTTCTTCACAACCTTGACCCGGGTTTCGCTGCCGACCACATCGTCGAATTCCTTCACCGAGCAGGAAATGAGGAT